>JBDTPR010000144.1:0-11918 GCA_039932635.1 Candidatus Solibacter sp. | reverse complement strand
GTAAGTGGGCGACGCTGCCGTGGATCGCTTCGATCAGCGCGTCCACCTGTTCGACCGTGTTGGTGCGCCCCAGCGAGAAACGCATGCTGGCGCGGGCGCGGTCATCCGAAAGGCCGATCGCCTTGAGGACGTGAGAAGGAGTCAGTGCGCCGCTCGAGCATGCCGCGCCTGTCGAAACCGCGAAGCCGCGCAAATCGAGTGCGATCACCATCGCCTCGCCATCGATTCCGTCGAAGTAAAGGTTGCTGGTATTGGGCACGCGATTCCATCGCGACCCGTTGATGCCGGTGCCGGGGATGCGGTCGAGCACCGAGTTCTCCAATCGGTCGCGCAAAGTCGTGAGCCGCTCGGAGTCCTCGGCGAGTCGCGCGCCTGCCAGTTCCGCCGCAGCCCCGAAGGCCGCGATGCCCGGGACGTTCTCCGTACCCGGCCGCCGGTCGCGTTCGTGATGTCCGCCATAAGTAATCGGCGCCAGGCGCACGCCCTTGCGCGCGTATAGCGCACCGACACCCTTCGGGGCGTAAAGCTTATGCCCGCTCACCGTATACAGATCCGCCCCCAGCGCCTGCACGTCCACCGGAATCTTGCCGAGCGCCTGCACGCCATCCACATGCAGCACCGCGCCACCCTGGTGCGCGATCTGCGCGATCTCGGCGACCGGCTGTATGGTGCCGAGCTCATTGTTGGCGTGCATGATGCTCACCAGCACGGTCTCCGGGCGCATGGCGCGGCGGATATCTTCGGGGCTTACGATGCCGCTCGAAGCCACGCGCAGGCACGTCACCTCGCAGCCTTCCACGCCCAGTTGCTTGGCGGGCGACAACACCGCCGGATGTTCGATGGCGCAGGTAATGATGTGCTTGCGCGCCTGGGCTGCGGCATGCGTGGCGGCGTGCGTGGCCCCGAAGATCGCCAGGTTGTTGGCTTCCGTCCCGCCGCTGGTGAACACAATCTCCGTAGCATTGGCGTTGAGCAGGGCGGCCACCTGCCGCCGCGCGCCTTCCAGGCGCTGCTTCGCCGCCTGCCCGAAGTGGTGAATGCTCGACGCGTTACCATACGTTTGACCGAGGCAAGCGGTCAGCGTCTCGAGGACTTCGGGCGCGACTGGAGTGGTGGCGTTGTGATCGAAATAGAAATGCTGCACTTGCCTTCTATTTTAGCAGTGGGGTGAGCGCGGACGATGATTGTTACCCTGACCACCGATTTCGGACTCAGCGACCACTACGTGGGCGTCATGAAGGGCGTAATCCTGGGGATCTGCCCGGCTGCTCAGATCGTAGACATCAGTCACGAGGTTGCCCCGTTTGAAATCGGCGAGGGCGCCTATCTGATCGCGCAATCGTGGCGCTATTTCCCCAAGAAAACCGTGCACGTCGTCGTGGTGGATCCAGGTGTGGGGACATCGCGGCGGCCCATCCTGGTGGAAGTCGGCGGCCACTATTTCCTGGGCCCAGACAACGGCGTGCTCTCCATGGTCTACCTCCAGGAATCCTGCAAGGTGCGCCACGTCACCAATGAGAAGTACTTTCTGCATCCGGTGAGCCGCACGTTCCATGGCCGCGACGTGTTCGCGCCCGTGGCCGGCCACTTGGCGGCGGGCGTGACTCCGGCGCGCATGGGCAAGGTCGTGCAGGATTACCTGAAGCCCGATTTCGACAAGCCGCACCGCGCCGGCAAGCGCACTTGGATCGCGCGCATCCTGAAAATCGACCGCTTCGGCAACATCGTCACCAACATCCACGTGAAGGAGTTCGGCGATCTCGCAACGCGCAATTTCACCCTGTCGCTGGGTCCGCGCGAAGTCAACGTGCTGGCCAGAAATTACTCGGAAACCGCGGCCGGCGAACTGTTCCTCATCCTCGGAAGCTCGGGCTATTACGAGGTCTCGTTGAGCCAGGGCAATGCCGCGAAGTCCATCAAATGCGAGACCGGCGCCGCCATCGAATTCCTGGTCTGGTAGGGCCTTGACGTTGCCGCAGGGCAAGACGGTATCTTACCTATATGAAGACCACTGTCTCCTCGAAAGGCCAAATCGTTTTGCCGGCAGAGTTCCGGCAGATGGACCGTATAGAGCCGGGGCAGGAGTTCGACGTCGAACGTCTCGATCGTGGGGACTATCGACTTGTCCGCCGTGCCGCTCCGCCCAACGATGGAGCCGTTGCGTGGCTGCTCGCCTGTCCCCGGAAGGATTTCTTCGTACCCATCGACTCTGAGTCTACGGACTCGCTGTGAGGTACCTGGTCGATGCCAACGTTCTGAGCGAGCCGACCAAACCAACGCCAGATCCTCGGGTTGTCGCGTGGCTTCGCGCACATGAAGCAGAAATCGCGGTCGATCCTGTCATCCTCGGCGAACTCCGATTCGGCATCCTCATCCTTCCCAAGGGCAGGAAGCGGGTCGCCCTCGAACGGTGGTTCGACGCGGGGGTCGGCGTTCTCAATTGTCTTCCCTGGGACGCGGAGACCGGACTGAAATGGGCGGAACTGCTAGCCCGTCTTCGCACAACCGGCAAAGCCATGCCAATCAAGGATAGTCTCATCGCTGCCACGGCGCTGGTCCACGGTCTGGCGGTCGCCACCCGAAATCGTGCCGATTTCGTGAACGCAGGTGTGCGAATCGTAGATCCATTCGTGGGTTGATGCCTCTCACGCAGATGCGGTCGCCTCCCACCGAAGGCGGGCGCCGAACTTGCTATCCTAAATTCCCAGAGGGTCCTTCCATGCGCGCTTTTTTGGTGATTCTGGCCGTGTCCTCGGCCCATGCAGCTACCACCGTCTATCAGGCGTCGCTGGATCAACTCTCGGTGGTCCACGGGTCCGCCGCGGCGGACGCCGGCGTGCACCGCAACTCCCCCAAAAGCCTGCGCGTGGAACCGGGCGGCGCCTATCCCGACGCCCTGATTCGCTCGGGCGCGGTGCCCCTGACCCTCGGCAAGCGCTACGAGTTGTCGGGCTGGGTGCGCACGGAAAACCTCACGGTACGCGACACCGACCGCTCGCCCGTCGCCACCGGGGCCTCGCTATCCATGGCGTCGATGCCCTTCGACGTCCATTCGGAATCGCTGGCCGGCACGCGCGATTGGACGCGGCTCACACTGAAATTCACCGCGACGCGTTCGCAGGACGCCATTCTACTTGCCGTGGCCAACGGAGGCGCATTCAAAGGGAAAGCCTGGTTTGAAGGCATTTCGCTCGATGAGGCGTCGGCCAACGATGCGTGGCCCGCCAAGGAAGCGGTCAAGACTTTTGGACCCGCCTACCGCTACCCGTCGGCCGGCTGGATTTACCTACATATCGAAGGCAAGCCGTACGAGCGCGGCTACCAGCACGGCTATCTCATGGCGCGCGAGATTCCCGAGTATCTGGAACGCTGCGCCAGTTACCTGGGCACCAATCTCTCCGGGTGGAGCAGTCTGCGCACCCAGGCCAACGCGCTTTTCCTGAAAGGCTTCGATCGCGAAATCCTGGAAGAAATGCGCGGCATCGCCGATGGCGCGGGCGACGCCGGCATCAAGTGGCAGGGACGCCGCCTCGACGTGGTCGATCTCGTCGTTGCCAACACCGCGGTGGAACTCAACGAACTGCAGAGCGCCATGCGCGTCACGCCGACCGGCCTAGAGCCCTTCAAGTTTGAATCGCCCGCCTACTACGACAAGAAGCGCGATTCGGTGCTCGAACATTGCAGCGCCTTTGCCGCTACCGGTCCCGCCACGCGCGACGGCAAGATGGTCATCGGCCACGTCACCTGGTGGCCGCTCACGCTGGCCGAGCAGACCAACGTCTGGCTCGACATCAAACCCGAGAAGGGCCACCGCGTACTGATGCAGAGCTACCCGGGCGGCATCGAGAGCGGCACCGATTGGTATCAGAACGATGTCGGCATGGTGCTCACCGAGACCACCATTCGCCAGACGCCGTTCAACGCGCAGGGCACCCCGGTGGCGTTCCGCGCGCGTATGGCGATTCAGTACGGCGGCACAATCGACGAAATGATCCAGCAGTTGGGCACCCGTAATAACGGCCTCTACACCAACGAGTGGCTGATGGGCGATGGCAAGACCAACGAGATCGCCATGTACGAACTCGGCACGTCGCACACCAAGCTGTGGCGCAGTTCGAAGAACGAGTGGTTTGGAAATACGCCGGGCTTCTATTGGGGCAACAACAACGCCAAGGACTTGACGATCCGCTCCACCGAGTACCTGCCGGATCCGCAGGGCGAGCCCGAATACATTCCGTACGTGCCCCAGGTGCGCGATCTGGCGTGGATGGACATGTATCAGAAGCACAAGGGCCAGATCGACGAGCAGTTCGCCTATCTCGCCTTCCGCACCGCGCCGCTGGTCGCCGGCACCACCATGGACGCGAAAGTAATCACCGCCGAGATGGCCAACAAGATGATGGTGTGGGGCGCGATCGGCAAACCCAATCAGCGCGAATGGCTTCCCGGCGGGCGCAGCAGCTACGAGAAGAACGATGGACTCTATCCGAGCGGCTACGCCCTCTTCAGCACGGCCGCGCCCAATCATGTGGCGGAGAACGAACAGGCGCGCCTGAGTCCGAAACCCTCCGAGGCAGCGCGTCCGTCGCGTCCGCCGGCCAATACTCTGCGCGACCGCCTGTGGAAGGGCTGGATCGTGCCGGCGGGCGAAAGTGACACCTGGTTCGCCGCGGGCAATAGCGCCTATCACGACCTGTTGCAGGCCGACGACATCGAGAAAGCGATGGAGACACGGCGCATTCAATACCGCGGCTGGAAACTCGCTCCCGCCAACGGCATGGCCGCCTTCCGGATCGAAGAGAGCAAGGGCGTCTTCTTCCTGGACGGCTTGCGCAAGAAACTCGGCGACGACGCGTTCCTCAGGTTGATGGCTTCGTGGTTTGCCGACAACACCACCAAAACGGTAAGCGCCAAGAGCTTCCTGGACAAAGCCGGAGTGGCCTACGAATTTGTGGAACCCGCGGATGGCCCGGCGTACACGGTCAGCGATATCGGGCAACGCCTCGCCACCACCGTGCTGGTATACGGAACGCAGCGCGAGGCCGGCGCCAACCGCTACGCGGCCGAGCAGTTGCAGCTTCAGTACATCGGACAGTTCGAAAGCCAGGCGCCCATCTACAAAGATTTCGAAGTGACCGACGAGATGCTGGCGCATAAGGACGTCGTCTTCGTCGGTCGTCCCGAGGCCAATACCGCCTTGGCGTCGTGGGCGAAGCGCATCAACTTGGATTATGAAGCCGGCATGTTCAAGATCGCCGGACAGACGCACGCGGGCGAACGCGACGCGCTTGTGTTGGCCGCGAAGAATCCAATGGATGCTGCGCACATGGTGTTGGTGGTCGCGGGCAACGACGCGTTGCGCACGGTGAAGGCTGCCACCGGCGGCAGCCGGTTTGAGACTGTCCCCTATGTAGTGACTACGGGAGCGTCATCCCCGGCGCCAACCATGGGCGGTCGCCGAGGAAGGTAGGCCGTGTGGGGCAGGATTGTCCGCCCCACAGCACAGCGGCCGAGCTGCGCCCGCGAGCTCCGCTCGCCGGGCCGATTGACAATCGGCCGCAGGATGCCAGCCTGCCCCACGCAGGGCGGTTGCTCGTGCAATTATTCACCGTCTGAAGTCTGGCGCGGAGACGGGTATCCGGCCGACTCTTCGTCGATTGGGGGCCATTCTTCGGTCGCATTCGCGGCGGGAAATTGGGTTCGTTCCGGTATCTCAGATTCTTCGGGTTCGGCAGGGAGTTCCTGGAGTTGGCAGGGCTGGTCGAACTGGTCTTCGTCTGCTTCCCTCTCGCGCTGGCGGCGGAGTTCGGTGAAGGCGCGGTACCAGGCGCGCTGATGAGAGGCGAGTTGGCGTTGCGTGCGCGCGAGGAGTTTGGCGGCGGGCGATGGGGTTAGGAGGGCAGCGGCCAGGGACAGGCCGGGATTTTCGGAGTCGAGGATCACGTAGAGTTCGGTTTCGAGCTTGCCGAGGCGGCGCTTCTGCCAATCGGAATCGATCATGGTCTGGACGTGGTAGTGCTCGTCGGGGGTCTCGGGCTGGAAACGATGACGGTACCCGGCGGCGAGTTCTTCGTACTCGGCGGGATCTTCACCTGGGAGGGTGGCGGAGGCGGCGTCAACGCCGTGTTGCAGGGCGTTGAAGCGGGAGACGGACTTGCCCTCAACGGAGCGGGGTCCGGTGGAACGCTGCGCATTGGCGCGGTTCGCGATGAGTTGTGCTTGGGTCGCCATACTCAAGGAAGTAGCATGGCGACTTTCGAGGTTTGAACGGGGACGCCTGTAAGTGATTGCGTGGATTACGCAAAAAAGTTATGGTTCGATGAAGTGAGGAAGAGGCGGGATGCCATCCCGCCGCAGGCTACAGCCTGCCCCACACAGAGGGTGGCGCTCGTGTCCTACTGCACCGCCAAAGTCACGCCGCCCTGACTCTGTGCCTGGCCTACCGTCAGCACCACGGCAACATTGCCGGTAAGCCCATTGGGGATTACCACGTTCACCTGCATGACGCCCGCGATCTGACCGGGAGCCGCCGCCGCATACCGAACCTCGGCGGCCACCCCGCCGACAGTCACCTTCACCAAAGCCACGGGCTCCGGGAAAGGAGGAGTGGCGAGTTTCCCATCCACCCCGCCCGGCTGCGTCTGGCCTTCGCCGGTCGCAAAGAACGCCACCACCGATCCCGCTCCCGCAGGCGCCGAGCTGCCATTGGGCGCACCGTTCTGATTTAACGCGACCGCCTGTCCGCGTCCCGAGCCGTCGGCCGTGAAGATCCCCGGAGACGTAGCCGCCACCGGCACCGCCACCGGCGCCGAGGCCGCACCGGTGCTCTGCACCGATACGTTGACCGACGCGCCCGCCACCGCGTAGGGAACCACCGCGCCCACCTGGGTGGGCATCGCGTAGAGCAGCGGCGCGGAAACGCCGTTGAACAGCACCGACCGTACGCCGCCGAGCCCGCTGCCATAGATCGCCACGAGTTCCCCAGGGGCCACTGGTCCCGCCAGATTGCTGGCAGCATTCGTGACCGACGTGACCGTGATCGCGGCCGACACCGGGGATAGCGTGCGCACCGAGTTGTTCGCTGAATCGGCGATGTAGACATTGCCATTGCCATCCACCGCAATGCCCCATGGCTGACTGAGGCGCGCCTCGATGGCCAGCCCGCCGTCGCCCGAGTAGCAGCACTCGCCGGTCCCCGCGATGGTCGTGATCAATGCGCCCGGAGAAACGCGCCGCACCACATGATTTCCGGTGTCGGCGATGTAAACGTTCCCCGTCCGATCTACCGCCACGCCGCGCGGTTCATTCAGCGCGCCGCCCGTATCCACGGTGGTAATGAAGCCCGATGCGTCAATCCGGCGGATCTGATTGTTCCCCGTGTCGGCCACAAACACGTTGCCCTGTCCGTCCACCGCGACGCCGCTGGGCAGGCGCAGGCGCGCCTGTGTAGCGGGTCCGTTATCGCCGCCGTACCCGGAGGCGCCCGTACCGGCAAACGTGGAGATGATTCCGTCCGGCGCCACTCTGCGAATCACGTTGTCCAGGGTATCGGCGATGTACACGTTGCCCTGGCTATCCACCGCTACCCCGTCCGGATGATTGACGCTGGCGCGCGTGCCCTGCTGGCCGTCGCCGAAATAGGACGCGTTGCCGTTCCCCGCGATGGTGAAGAGATTGCCGCCGGGCTGCACTTTGCGGATGCGGTTGTTGCCGGTGTCGGCCAGGTACCAGTTGCCCTGCCCATCGGCCGCCACGCCGTTCGGACGATACAGGTTCGCCAATTTCGGCGTCACGATTTCGCCGTTGAATCCTGCCACGCCAGTGCCCGCCACGGTGGTGAGCGCGCCGCCCGGCGCAACTGTGCGCACCCGCTGATTCTGCGTGTCGGTGATGTAGATGATTCCGCCCGGGCCGAGCGCGATGCCGGCGGGTCCGTTGAGCTGCGTCGCCGTGGCAGCCCCATCGCCGGAATAGTTCGGAATCCCGTTACCGGCGAAGGTCGTGAGGATGCCGGCGGAGGAGACCTTCCATACCTTGTAATCGGAGACCGCCAGGCCGGAGCCCGAGCCCAGCCCCGCTTCGACGAAGTAAAAGTTGCCCCGGACGTCGGGCGTCACACCCGTCGGTCCTTCGAGGCGCGCATTCACGGCGGCCTCGCCATCCAGCAGCGGAGCGCCGTTCGTGCGGCCCGCCACCGTATTGATGGTGCCGTTCGTGACCTGGCGGACCTTGCTGTTGCCGAAGTCCGCGATGTAGACATTGCCGGCGCCGTCCACCGCGACATCGGTGGGCAGCGAGAGCGCGGCCGCCTGTGCCGGACCGCCATCGCCGCTGAAAACGCCCGTGGTTCCAATGCCGGCGAAGGTCGTAATCGTGCCGTCGGTGGAGACACGGCGTATGCGCCCGTTGAACGTGTCGGCGATGTAGACGTTGCCCTGCGCATCCACGGCGACTGCTTCGGGTCCATCGAGCGGTGCGCTGCGCGCCGGCCCGCCATCGCCCTGATAGCCGCGCGTGCCGGTGCCCGCGTAGGTGGAAATCACGCCGGCCGCCGTGACCTTGCGGACGGCCTCGTTGCCGAAGTCGGCGATGAAGATATTGCCGGAGGCGTCCACCGCGACGCCCAGGGGCTTGTTGATGCGTGCACTTGTGGCGGAGCCGCCATCGCCGCTGTAGCCTGCCGCGCCGCTGCCTGCAACCGTGGTGATGGTGCCGTTGGCCGCCACCTTGCGCACCACGTGCGAGTCGCGGTCGGCGATGAAGACGTTGCCGCCGGCATCGATCGCGATGCCCATCGGGAAGTTCAGTTGTGCGGACGCAGCGGGGCCGCCGTCGCCGCTGTTGCCGGCCCGGCCATTGCCCGCGAAGCGCGTGAGCGTTCCGGAGGTGTCCACCTTGAAGACAGAGTGAAGGCTGGAAAAGTAGATGTTGCCTGCGGAGTCGCCGAAGAGCCGGGTGGGGTCGCCAATCGATGCATTTATTGCCGTTGACGGAGTGGCCGGCGGCGCGCCTCCCGCAATCGTCGAGATGACATACTGCTGTGCCCCCGCGCCACCAACAGAAAACAGCGCAATAGCCAGAAGACCGAGTACCCGATGAGCCCGCATTTGATCCCTTTTACTCCACCATTCGCAGCCGCAACTGGCGCAGATCGCGCAACAAAAGGTCGGGCTGTAAGACTTCAAGTTCCCCGACAGGTGTAATCCCTGTCTTCACCGAGATGGCGCGAATCCGGTTGGCCCGCGCCGCCTGTATATCCTGCGGCGCATCCCCGATGAGGGAGACGGCCGCGGTCTTGTCGATCCAGCCGCGCTTGCGCGCTTCACGAATCGCCAGCCTGGCTAGCCCGGCGCGATTCGTAGCCATTTCACCAAACGCGCCTAAGCGAAAATACGTATGCAGCCCGGCGCGTTCCAGTTTGCGCCATCCGATGCGCGTGAGGTTGCCCGTAACCAGCCCAAGCAGCACGCCGCGGCGCTTGAGCCGTTCCAGCACCGGCACGACGCCGGGGCAATGCTTATCGGTAATATCCGGACATACTCTCAGGTAATAACGCTCCGCCGCTCTCAGTATCTCCGGCATCGCCGCGCGGATGTCTTTGCGCGTGACTCCGGCCGTGCGCAGCATCACAGTCACAATCACCGGGTCGAGCATGCCCTGCACCGGGATGCCTTCGGTGGTCGTGTCCAACCCGGTAACGCGGCGTATGCCGTGAACCAGCGCCGCGCGATGCTGTGGCCCCGCTCGCCGAACCAGGGTGCCGTCAATATCGAATAAAACCAACGCTCGATGGGCCTGGGTTTCCTCGCTGACGGTCACTCACTAAAGATATCAGTATCCGCCGCTACAATGGTCTTGTGAAGCTATCCAAGTTTCGGGTAGGCCTGATTCAAATGGCCTGCTCACTCGACCCCAATGAGAACCTGGCGAAGGCCGAATGGCGGATTCGCGAAGCCGCCGGCAACGGTGCGCAGATCATCTGCGTGCAGGAACTTTATCGCTCGCAGTACTTCTGCCAGACGGAAACCTTGTCTACTTTCGACTTAGCCGAACCCATACCAGGGCCCACCACGGAGAGCTTCGTGAAGTTGGCGGCGGAGCTGAATGTCGTGATCGTCGGCTCGCTCTTCGAGCGGCGCATGGCCGGCGTTTATCACAATACCGCCGTGGTGATCGACGCCGGTGGCGAGCTGTTGGGACTCTATCGGAAGATGCATATTCCCGACGACCCGCGCTTCTACGAGAAGTATTATTTCACACCGGGCGATCTGGGATTCCGCTGCTTCGACACGCGCTTCGCGCGAATTGCGCCGCTGGTCTGCTGGGACCAGTGGTATCCAGAGGGCGCTCGCCTGGCGGCGCTCGGTGGCGCGCAGATTCTCTTCTACCCCACGGCCATCGGCTTCCATGAATCGGACGCCGGCGAGGCGGAGACCCAGCACAATGCCTGGGAGACCATTCAGCGCTCTCATGCGATTGCCAACGGCGTCTTCGTGGCCGCCGTGAATCGGGTGGGCTACGAGGGCCCCGAGGGCGACGGGCTGCAATTCTGGGGCGGGTCCTTCGTGTCCGATCCGCAAGGCCGCATGCTGGCCAAGGCGGGTGAGGGTGAAGAGACCCTGATCGTGGAATGCGACCCGCGCACCATCGAGCATGTGCGCCGCAACTGGCCCTTCCTACGCGACCGGCGCATCGATGCCTATGGGCCCATCGTCAACCGCGTAATTGACTAAGGAAACCGATTGAAAAAGCAGACACCGCAAGCCCGCGGCTTCCGCATGCCGGCGGAATGGGAACCGCACGAGGCGACGTGGATCGCCTGGCCGCACAATCGCGAGGACTGGCCGGGCAGGTTCACGCCCATTCCCTGGGTGTACGGCGAGATCGTGCGCAAATTGGCCGCTGTCGAAAGGGTGCGCATCCTGGTGCAGAGCGCGGCGCTTGAGAAGCAGGCGCGCCGCGTGCTGGAAAGAGTCGGCGCCAATCTCGACGCCGTGGAGTTCTTCCAGCGTGAGACCGATCGCGCGTGGACGCGCGACTATTGCCCGCTCTTCGTCAAGAATCTGCGCGGGGAAATCGCCCTGACCTCGTGGCGCTTCAACGCCTGGGCGAAGTACGACGATTGGAAGCGCAACTCCGCCATTCCGGCCTACCTTGCCGAGCGCTTGAAACTCCCCGCCTTCACGCCGGAGATGGTGCTCGAAGGCGGCAGCATCGACGTCAACGGGCAGGGACTGCTGCTGACTACCGAGGAGTGCCTGCTGAGTCCGGTGCAGGAGCGTAATCCTGGGATGTCGCGCGAAGAAGTCGAGCGGCGTCTGGCGGACTACCTCGGCGCGGCACGCGTAATCTGGCTGAAGAATGGGATTGCGGGTGACGATACCCACGGCCACGTGGACGATCTGGCGCGCTTCGTCAAGCCCGACGCGGTGGTCTTATGCGCGGAGAGCGACGCCGGCGATGCACTGACTCTGAAGCGCGCGGGCCTCAAGGTGGTCCGCCTGCCGATGCCGCATCCGCTGTGGTTTGACGGGCGGCAACTGCCGGCCAGCTACGCGAACTTCTACGTGGCCAACGGGCTGGTGCTGGCGCCGACCTTCAATGACCCGAACGATCGCGTGGCCCTCGGGATCCTCGCGAAGGAGTTCCGCGACCGCGAAGTGGTAGGCATCAATTGCACCGATTTGATCTGGGGCCTGGGAGCCCTGCACTGCATGACGCAGCAGCAGCCCGCGTAAGTCGGTGGGCGCACCACCCTGTCAGTCAGAGGCTGGGTCGTTGGTTTTGTTTGACTTGATGTTCACATCTGACGGCCATCTGCAAAAAGTCATGGCCTACCGGGATGGGAGTCGCTTTGTAGTAGATTTAGTATCAGACTGCGCGTCAGTGGGGCATTGTGGCAAGCGGGGATGAAAAGG
>JBDTPR010000143.1:0-11956 GCA_039932635.1 Candidatus Solibacter sp. | reverse complement strand
AACTAACTGTCCCGCGTCTTCATCGGGGATCACGAAGTTGACGTCGGCATCGCTGCCCAAATCGAACTCCCGCATGCCGAGCCTTCCCAGGCAGATCACCATCATCTGGTCGCTGGCCTCGTAGGACGAGTTCGGCGGCGGAGCCTCGGCCAGAGCGATCCGGTACGCCGCGGCAATCACGCTATCGGCCAGCACGCTGGTCTTCCCCAGCGTCTCGAAAATCGGCGCGCGCCCCAGCATGCTCTCGCATTGAATGCGCAACATCTGGCGGCGGTAGAAGCGGCGCAGCGCCGAACCATCCTTCAGCGCTCCGCCCTCGAGTTGGAACGGTTCGCCGATCTCGCCCATCAACTCCGGGTAGCGCAGCAGCTGGTCCGCGAAATAGGCGCTGTGCTCGAAAATGTCCAGCACTCCGGCGGGCGCCTCTTCCAGTCGCGCGAGAAGTTCCGGCGAGCCCACCGCCTCTTCCAGCAGGTGCTTGAAGCACTCGCGCCCACGTCGCAGGCGGATCGCGTGCAGGGCGGCCGAGAGCCGCGGCGCGCGCTCGCCCAAGCTCTCCAGCAACACCGGCTCCAGCGTGCTCTCCGCGATTGGTGCTTCCACCGCTTCGGGCCGCGGCACCGTTTCCTCCATCGTCGCCGGCTGGTAATCGCTCACCACGCGGCGGTAGATCTCGCGCACCGCCGTCAGATGCTCGGCCACGCGGCACATCAATGCGATGCCATCGAGCGTCTCGCCCGCGTGATCGGGGGGCATCTTCCGCGCCAGCAGATCCAGGCGGGCGGAATCTTTCGGCAGCGTGTGAGTCTGGCGGTCCTCATCCATCTGCAGGCGGTGTTCCAGGTTGCGCAAGAACGAGTACGCCGCGGAGAGGCGCGCATATTCGCCGTCCGACAGAAAGCCCTTATCGCGCAGCCGGAAGAGCGCAAACACCGTGCCGCCGTGGCGGACCCACTGCTCCCGCCCCCCGTGCAACCGCTGAAGACACTGCACCAGGAATTCGATGTCGCGGATTCCGCCGGGCGTGAGTTTCACGTCCAAGCCGCCGTGCTGGGTGCGCTTGCCTGCCAGTTTTTCGCTGATCCGCTGGCGTGTTTCGCTGACCGCTTCCACCGCGCGAAAATCCAGCGAGCTCTGGTAAATCAGCGGCTCCACGAACTCCAGCAGCGCTGCCCCCGGAGCGCTCTCGCCCGCCGAGATGCGCGCCTTGATCAGCATCTGCTTCTCCCAGTCGCGCGCCCTCTCCGCGTAATATGCGCGCGCGCCTTCCTCCGAAACCGCGATCTCGCCCAGCGTGCCATCGGGGCGCAATCGCAAGTCCACCCGGTAGCACTGCCCCTCCGCCGTATACGTCGAAAGCAGGGCCGTGTACTGATTCGCGACCTTCTTATAGAACTCCTTGTTGGTCAGCACGCCGGGTCCGTCCGTCTCTCCGTTGCCCCCGTAGACGAACATCAGATCGATGTCGGAACTGTAGTTCAATTCCTTGCCGCCGAGTTTGCCCAGCGAGATCACGCTGAACCCGCAGAGCACCCCATCCTCCGACCGCGGTTCGCCGTGGCGGGCCACCAGTTCGGCGCGGATCCGGCGGTATGCCACGTCGAGAATCGCATCCGCCAGGTTGGAGAGTTCCTCGGTCACGTTGGCCAGAGTCGCCGTCCCGAGCACATCGCGCAGTAGGATGCGCAGCAACTGAAGGCGGCGGAAGCGCGCGAAGTCCACCGCCGATGGGATGCCAGCACCCAGAAAATGATAGAGCCGTTCGCGGTAGTTCTCCAGGGAGAGAACGCTGTTGAAGTCCGCTGCCGAAACTACATCCAGCAGCCGCTCCGGATCGCGCAGCACCGATTCCGATAGGAACCTGCTGTAGGAAAACAGGCCGACCGCGCAGGGCAACGCGCCAGGCATGGTGACGATACGTCTGTAGGCGGCCGGCGCATCCTGTCGCAGGCGTCCCAGAAAGTAACGCGCTCTCTCCGGGTCTGGCGCGGTTGCGGTTACGTCAGGCGCGAGCATGCGTCACGCCAGTTTGGAAAGCAGTGTGACCGCGTCGCCCTCGCGCACCGCTCCCGCTTCGATCACGCTGGCATAAAAACCGCTCATGCCCCAACGCGGCGAAGTGTAGTCCCGCTGCTTCACCTTCTGATCGTAGACTTCCAGCTTCAACGTGGCGCCGTACACATCCAGCGCCGAGCAGGGGCCGCGCGGCTGCGTGATCTCCAGCACGGCGCCTCCCACGCGAAACTGATCGCCCACGCGCACGTCGCGAATCTCGATTCCGCGCGTGGTGATGTTCTCTCCCATCGCGCCGTAGAACAGCGGGTAGCCGCGCTCCTTCAGCGCGTCCACCACCTCCGCCGCAATTATCAGGATGGCCTTCTGCGGACCGCCGTGGATTGCCGGGTGCGCGTGGCGGTCGCCCTCGATGCCCAGCGGCGTGATCCACCCTTCGGTGATCTCGCGCTTCGGCAAACCGCCCGGCGAAATACTGACTTGAACGATGGACCCCTGCACCCGCCGATCCTCTCCCTAGATGTCGTAATACAAGGCGAATTCGTACGGATGCGGCCGCAGGCGTACGGCCTCTGCTTCGTTCTTGCGCTTGTAATCGATGTAGGTCTCGATCAGTTCCTCGGTGAAAACATCGCCGCGCATGAGGAAGGCGTGGTCGTCTTCCAGGCAGCTCAGCGCTTCGTCCAACGACGCCGGCATGGAGGGCACGCTCTTCATTTCTTCCGGCGAAAGATCGTAGATGTCCTTGTCCAGCGGCTCGCCCGGATTGATCCGGTTCAGCACGCCATCCAATCCGGCCATCAGCATCGCCGCGAAGGCCAGGTACGGGTTCGCCGAAGGATCCGGCGGCCGGAACTCCACGCGCTTCGCTTTCGGGCTCGCCGAGTACATTGGAATGCGCACCGCCGCGCTGCGATTGCGCCGCGAGTACGCCAGATTCACCGGCGCCTCGTAGCCCGGCACCAGTCGCTTGTAGCTGTTGGTGGTCGGCGCGATGATTGCCGAGAGCGCCCGCGCGTGCTTCAGCAATCCGCCGATATAGTGGAGCGCCATCTGGCTTAAGCCCGCATAAGAGTCGCCCGCGAACAGCGGCTTCGACCCGTTCCACAGGCTCTGATGGCAATGCATGCCGCTGCCGTTGTCGCCGAAAATCGGCTTCGGCATGAAGGTCACCGTCTTGCCGTACTGGTGCGCCACGTTGCGCACGATGTACTTGTACAGCATCATGTTGTCGGCGCTCTTCACCAGCGTGTCGAACTTCTGGTCGATCTCGCACTGCCCGCCGGTGGCGACCTCGTGGTGGTGGCACTCGATATTCAGCCCGCACTCGATCATGGTCTGCACCATTTCGCTGCGCAGGTCCTGGTAGTGATCGGTGGGCGGGACCGGGAAGTAGCCTTCCTTATAGCGCGGACGGTAGCCCGCGTTATTTTCGCGTCGCCCCGAGTTCCAGCGGCCTTCCTCGGCATCGATGTGATAGAAGCCCTCGTGATGATTCTGGTCGAAGCTCACGTTGTCGAAGATGAAGAATTCCGCCTCGGCGCCGAAGTAGGACGTGTCCGCCACGCCGCTGTTCTTCAGGTAGAGCTCGGCCTTCTGCGCGATCCACCGCGGATCGCGTTCGTAACGCTGCTTGGTGATCGGGTCTTTCACATCGCCGTACATTACCAGCGTGCGCACCTCGGCGAACGGGTCCATCACCGCCGTCGTCGGATCCGGAATCAGCAGCATGTCGCTCTCATGGATCGCCGCCCAGCCGCGTATGCTGCTGCCGTCCATGCCGTAGCCTTCTTCAAAGCTGCTCTCCTCCAACTGCGTGATCGGGTAGGACACGTGATGCTGCAGGCCCGGAATATCCGTGAACCTCAAATCCAATTGCAGCGCGTTTTCTTTCTTAGCGAATTCCAGAACTTCTTGCGGTGTCATCGATCCTCCTCGAATGCCGTGCGCAGTTTGAGCCCGCGAACGCTGTAGAGAGTTTGGTTGGCCACGAACTAAAAGTATAGCCGCCTGACGCGCATGCGTCAGGCCAGGATGTCCCTGACCACCGTGCCCGCCACGTCGGTCAACCTGAAATCGCGTCCACTGTAACGATACGTCAGGCGCGTGTGGTCAAGGCCCATGAGGTGCAGCACCGTGGCGTGGAGGTCATGTATGTGCACCGGATTCTCCACCGCCTTGAAGCCGAAGTCGTCCGTCGCCCCGTACACCGTGCCGCGCTTCACTCCGCCGCCCGTGAGCACGTAGCTGAACCCCTGATTGTTGTGGTCGCGCCCGTTCTGTACCTTGATCAGGCCGCTCACTTCCACCACGGGAGTACGCCCGAACTCGCCGCCGATGATTACCAACGTATCGTCCAGCATGCCGCTGGCCTTCAGATCGTGCAGCAGCGCTGCAATCGGCGGGTCCGCCTGAGCCGCCAGCGTACGGTGGATCATGATGTCGTCGTGGTTGTCCCACGGCTGGAAATTGCCGAAGTACACCTGCACCATGCGCACACCACGCTCCGCCAGGCGCTTCGCGATCAGGCAGCCGCGCCCGAAATCCGTATCGCCGTAGCGCTCGCGCGTCTGGGCCGGCTCCTTCGTGATGTCGAACGCCTCCGGCGCTTCCGCCTGCATGCGAAATGCGATCTCGGCAGATTGTATGCACGCTTCAAGCTGCGGGTCGCTGCCCTGCTGCGCCATGTGCCCGCGATTGAGTTTCGCCAGCAGATCCAACTCCTCGCGCTGCTGTTCGCGTGTCAGGCTCTTGTTCCGGATATTCTGAATCAGGCGCTCAGAGCTTTTCTCCTCGGTATTGATGTAAGTGCCCTGGTAAACCGCGGGTAGGAATGTCGAACTCCAAAGCTGATGCCCCAATACCGGCAGCCCCGGACACAGCACCACAAAGCCCGGCAGATTCTGATTCACCGTGCCGAGCCCATAAGTCACCCACGACCCCATCGAGGGACGTCCCGGCAGTTTCTCGCCGCTATTCAGCATGAATAGCGAAGGCTCATGATTCGGACGGTCCGTATACATCGACCGCACCACGCAAAGGTCGTCCGCGCACTCCGCCAGCTTCGGGAAAATCTCACTGATTTCGATTCCGCTCTGCCCGTATTTCTTGAACGTGAAGGGCGATTTCAGCAGGTTGCCCGTCTTGCGCTCGGTCTTCAGATTACCCGCAGGTATCGGCTTGCCGTGATACTCCGTGAGCTTGGGTTTGGGGTCGAACGTGTCCACCTGCGAAGGCCCGCCATTCAGAAACAGGTAGATCACGCGCTTCGCCTTGGCCGGAAAATGCGGAGCCTTGGGAGTCAGCGGATCCGCGTTGAATTCGGCCGCGGCCAGGTCTCGCAGCCCGACCATCCCGAACCCGGCGCCCATCGTGTGGAGCAGATCTCTGCGCGTCATCTCAGTTCACCCACCCGAATTCGTTGGAGTTGAGCAGCACTCGGGCATACTCGTTCCAACTATTCTTCTTCACGAAGCCCAACGCCAGTTGCAACTCCTGAGCGTTCGGCGCGCGCCCATAGAGCGTGCGGTAAGCCTGCCGCACCCGCTCGTCATCCGTCCCCGTGAGCCGCTTCGCCAGCCCCGATGCCTGATCCTCGACGAATGCGCTATTCATCATGAACAACCGCTGCAGCGGCACATTCGTGACCACTCGCTGCTCGCTCGTATTATTGGGATTCGGAAAATCGAACAGCGCCAGCATCGAATCCATCTTGCGCCGGCTGATGAAGCCGTACACCGACCGGCGCCGATTCTTCTCATCGAAGTGCGCCGGAGGCCCGCCCGCCTGCAAATCCATATTGCCGCCCACGAAGAGCAGCGAATCGCGCAGCGTCTCCGCATCCAGCCGCTGCCAGTTGGCCCGCCACAGCAATCGATTGTCCGGATCCACCGCGACGTTCGCCGCAATCTCCTCCGCACTCAGCGCGTACACCGACGAGAGCATGATCTCGCGATGCAATTGCTTGATCGACCAGCCATGCTCCACCAAACTCGCCGCCAGATAATCCAGCAGCTCCTGATTGCCCGGCCGCGCCCCCATGTTGCCGAAATTGGAAGGCGTCTCCACGATCCCCTGTCCGAAATGGTGCAGCCAGATTCGATTCGCGATCACCCGCGCGGTCAGCGGATTCTCCGCATCCGCAATCCCGTTGGCCAACTCCAGACGCCCGCTGCCGTTGCTGAACGGCTTCGGCGCGCCCTCGCACAGTATCGACGGCAGATGCCGCGGAGCCACCTCGCCGCGATTGTTCACGTCCCCGCGAATCGCCACCCGCAAATCGCGCGGATTCCTATCCTTAATTGTCTGCAGGAACGGGTACTGTGCCGGCAGCGCCTTCTTCAAATCCGCGGCCGTCGTGCGCAGCGCATCCAGTTGCCGCTTCCACTCGCCGCTCAGGAACCGGTCGATCTGCTTCCCGCTGTAGTAGTAAACCCCCGCCGACGTCTTCAACGCCCCGCCCGCATCGCTGCGCGCATCGCTGAACATATCGCGCCAGAAATTGTAGTTGTCGATCGACAGCGAGAACAGATCCGCCTGGCTCATATCGTTGCGCGAAGGGTCGAGTCCGAGCTTGATCTTGTTCTTGTCATCCACCAGGTGCTTCTCCTCGTTGACGTCTTCCACCTTCGCCTGGAACTCGCGCGCCGCCGCTTCGAATTCCTCGCGCGGAGCGTTCCGTCCTGCCAGTTCGAACCAGCGTGCCAGGTTCGGATGATCCTTCTTCGAACTCGCCAGATACTTCGTCCACCGCTCCAGCGTCTCGCGATCCAAATCGTCCGCCGGCCCCAACCCGCGCGATGCCAGCAGGAAGCGCGCCGTCTGGCTCGCCAGAATCGAGCCCAACTGATCGGTCTGCGCCGCTACGTATTCCTTGAGCTTGGCGTCCGCCTTATCCAGCGCCTTCTTCTCCGCGTCCCACTTGTCCACCACGTCCTTCGGCGCCAGCGGTTCCTTACTCAACTCCGTGCTCGAGAACACGCCCTGCAGCGAGTAGTAATCCTTTTGTGGAATCGGGTCGAACTTGTGATCGTGGCACTGCGCGCACGCCACCGTCAGCCCCAGGAAGCCGCGCGTCGTCGCATCCACCCGCTCGTCCTGCATCTCCGGGCTCAACGAGTAATACCCGAGCGCCGGCAGATACTGCAGCGGATCCTTGGACTCGAGCATGTCCCCTGCGATCTGCGCCTTCACAAACGTGTCGTACGGCAAATCGCTATTGAACGCCGCGATTACCCAATCGCGATACCGGTACGCATTCGGGTACGGCTCCTCCTGCGTCGAATTGAGTTTGTCATCCGAATAGCGCGCCACATCCAGCCAGTAGCGGCCCCATCGCTCCCCATATTGCGGCGACGCCAGCAGCCGGTCCACCACCTTCGCGAAAGCCCCAGGCGACCCATCGGCCAGAAACCCGTCGACCTCTTCGGCCGTAGGCGGCAGCCCCGTCAAATCGAACGTCGCGCGCCGGATCAGTATCCTTTTATCCGCCGGACGCGCGGGCTTGAGTCCCTGCGCCTCCAGCTTCGCGAAGACGAAATTGTCGATCGGCGACTGCACGCGCGCCGCGCTCTTCACCACCGGAACCGCCGGCTTCCGCACTTTCTGAAACGACCAGAAGGCCCGCTGCTGCGATGTGATCACATACTCCGGCGTCTTGCTGACCACAGGTGCAGGACCGGTAGGCCACACCGCGCCCGCCTTCACCCACTCCGCAATCGCCTCGATCTCCGCGGGCTTGAGCTTGCCGCCGGGAGGCATCTTGAGCCGCGGATGGGTCTGCCGGATCGCCTGAATCAGCAGGCTGTCATCGGGCTTCCCAGCCACCACCGGCGCGCCCGATTTGCCGCCCTTGCGCAGGCCCTCAGCGGAATCCAGCCGCAAGCCGCCCATCTGCGTATCGGTGTGGCAGCCGTAGCAGTTGGCCGCCAGCACCGGACGCACCTTCGCTTCGAAGAAGTCCGAATCCGCCGCCACCGCGCTGCCGCCCAGCAGACATGCCAGGAAAAATGCCCTCAAGGGTTGCCCTCCGATTCCTGGCTATATCTTATTCGAATCGGCCGCTAGGGTGTGAACCGCCCGGAGCCCTGCCCGCGAAATTGCGTCGCCGGCGGCACCCGCAGCTCCAGCACCAACTTCATCACCAGCGCTTCGATCATGTCCCGAATCTCGCAGTGCTCCTCGTACTCCATTTGCACCGGGTCCGAGACCTCCCAATCCACCGCCCGCCACTCCTTGAACTCCTCCGGCAGGAAGAAGCCCGACATATTTACCACCAGGTCAAACTCGGCGCGCCCCAGGTGCCGCAGCGCCTTGGGGAAATGGTCGCGCAGATCGATATTTTTCTCGTCCATCGCGCGCAGCGTCCGCGATGGAATTCTAAACGCCGGCATCAGGCCCGCGCTGGCCGCAATCATCACATCGCTGCCATAGGCGCGCGCGAACCCCTCCGCCATCTGACTGCGGCACGCGTTCCCAATGCATACGAAGAGTACGCGCTTCTTCCCCGCGGGCGTCACAGCTTCTCCAGAAACAAGCGATGCACCCGATCGTCCTTCGTCAATTCGGGATGAAACGTCGCTACCAAATGCGGCCCGCTCTCAATCAGCACCGCGTCGCCCTCGTACTCCGCCAGGACCTTGACCCCATCGGTCAGTTCGCGAATGATGGGCGCGCGGATGAATACCGCCTCCAACTTCCCCGCCGCCGTGCGCTTCTCGAGTTCGGGCGAATCCAGCTCCACCACGCGGCTGTCCATCTGCCGCCCGTATGCATTGCGCTCCACTACCATATCCACCAGATTGAAGCTCTCCTGCAGTGGATTCCGTACCTCTCGCGCCATCAGGATCGCGCCCGCGCACGTGCCGAACACCGGCTTGCGCCGCCCGAATGCCGACACCGCATCGTACAGCTTCTCGTAGTGCAGCAACTTCAGCATCGTCGTGCTCTCGCCGCCAGGCAGCACCAGGCCGTCGATCTCGTCCAACTGCGCCGCCTCGCGAACGTACACCGGCTCGGCGCCGGCGCGTTCCAGTGCGGCGCCGTGGGCGGCGAAATCGCCTTGCAGCGAGAGCACTCCGACCTTCTTCATCTACCAGCCCCGGGTCTGCAGCAGTTCGCCTTCCGGAATCTTCGAGATCTCCAGGCCAGGCATCGCGGCGCCCAGATCGCGGCTCGCTTCCAACAGCTTCGCAGGATTGTTGTAGTTCTTCGCCGCCATCACAATCGCATTGGCCCGCGCCGCCGGATCGCTCGATTTGAAAATGCCCGAGCCCACGAACACCGCTTCCGCCCCAAGCTGCATCACCAGCGCGGCATCCGCCGGCGTCGCAATCCCGCCCGCCGAGAAATTGGGCACCGGCAACCTACCGTGCTGCGCCACCCACTCGATCAATTCCAGCGGTGCCTGATGATGCTTCGACGCCACCACCAGCTCTTCCTTGCCGAGCACCGTGAGCTGCTTCATCTCCTTCACGATCGTGCGTATGTGGCGCACCGCTTCCACGATGTTGCCGCTGCCCGCCTCGCCCTTGGTGCGGATCATCGCCGCGCCCTCGGCAATCCGCCGCAGCGCCTCGCCCAAATTGCGCGCCCCGCAAACGAACGGCACCTTGAAATCGATCTTGTCGATGTGGTGCTCCTCGTCCGCCGGCGTCAACACTTCACTCTCATCGATGAAATCCGCGCCCATCACTTCCAGAATCCGCGCCTCCATGAAGTGGCCGATGCGCGCCTTCGCCATCACCGGAATCGTCACCGTCTTCATGATGTCTTCCATGATCTGGATGTTCGCCATCCGCGCCACGCCGCCCTCTTTGCGGATGTCCGATGGCACGCGCTCCAGCGCCATCACCGCCGACGCCCCGGCATCCTCCGCGATCCTGGCCTGCTCGGCGTTGGTGACGTCCATAATCACGCCGCCCTTCAACATCTCGGCGAGTCCTACTTTGACCCGAAACTGTTCGCTCGAAAATTGAAACATGTCTGCTCTCCTATTTCTTCAGACCATCGCGGGCGATGGCTCGTAGTTACGTGCTGCGTTTTCCAGTTCGGCCCGAATCGTCCGGCCGAGAATTGCGAGACCTGCGCGGATCTGCTCCGGCGTCAACCCCGCGAAGCTCAATCGCAAGGCTCCCGGCTCGCTCCGGGAAACAACAAAGTAGCGGCCGGGCATATACGTCACCCCGTCGCGCTGCGCCCTCGTCAACAATTCACCGGCGTCCAGCGGCGCCGGCAAACGAACCCAAACATTCATCCCGCCTTCCGGCCGCGTCCAGCGAGTCCCCTGCGGCAGGAACTCGGCGCACCCTTGCAGCGTCGCCGCCAACCGCTCGCTGCCCGCCTCCCGAATCCGCGCGCGATGCGCTTCCAACTTTCCCGACTCCGCGAATTCCAGCAGCACCGCCTGCGACAACTGATCCGTGTGCAGATCGCAGACTTCCTTGGCATGCCGCAGCCGGTCGATCAGCGGCTTCGGTCCCACCGCCCACCCCACACGCAAGCCCGGGAAGCTCACCTTCGAAAAACTGCGCAGCAGCACCGTGCCGCCGCTCTCGTCCAAATGCTTGAGCGCCGGCAGCGCCTCGCCGCTATACCGCAGGTCGCCGTAAGCGTCGTTCTCGATTACCGGAACGCCCGCCTTCCGCGCCACATCCAGCAGCGCCTTGCGCGCCGGCAGCGTCAGGCTCGCGCCCGTCGGATTCTGGAAATTCGACGTCACCACCAGGAACCGCGGACGCTCGCGTTCCAGCACCCGCTCCAGGTGGACCGGATCCAGCCCCTCGGCCGTCACCGGAATTCCGCAGAGTTGCGCGCCCATTCCCGTCAGCAGATTCTTCAACCCGGTATATAGAGGATCTTCCACCGCCACCGTATCGCCCGGCCGCAGCAGCACGCGCCCGATCAGATCCAGCGCCTGCTGGCACCCGTTGGTGATCAGCAGATCGTCGCCCGGCGCTGCCACGCCCTGCCGCCGCGCCTCTTCCAGCAGATAGCGCCGCAAAGGCTCGTACCCGCTCGGGGAGCCGAGCTGCAGAATATCGCCCAGGTCCTGCCGCGCCAGCACCGTCGCGCAGGACGCCCGAAATTCATCCAGCGGAAAGAGGTCGCGCGAGGGCCGCGAGACCGCGAAGCTGATCACGTCTCCGGCGCGCGGAGCCGTTGCCGGAGGCGCATCCGAGCGCTCCAGTAACTGATTCCAATCCACCCGTGCCGCAGCCGCCGGACCGGCAGTCACAAAGCTGCCGCGCCCCACCTGCCCCGAAATCAACCCTTCGCTCTCCAGGATTTCGTACGCCGCCGAAACTGTCGTACGGTTCAGTCCAAGCAGACCAGCCAATTCGCGGGTGGCTGGCAACCGATCGCCCCGAGCCAGTACGCCACTTCGGATTTGACCCTTTAACTGCTCCGCTAGTTGCCTGTAGAGCGGCGCGTCGGCCGATGGATCGAGTTTTGGCTGAAATTCCATCAGTCCAAAGGCTACCACATTGGACTGCTTGGTGGTAGGGAGGACCCCGTCCGCGCGGGACGCCCTGTACCGCTCACCCAGCCAGCCACGGCATCAGTGATCGTGCCGAAGCCTATGAGGGCGTACGGCCACCTCCACGTCACTCAATAATGAACGAATACTCGCCCGTAGTATTCCGTTGCGACCAGATCTGCACAAAATACGTCTCGTCTTTCAGCACTTCCAACGTATGCCGCAGATTCAACCCCGGACTCCGCACATCCGGCCCAAACCCGCTCGACCACCGATTCGGATAAAACGTACTCAACGCCGGAATCAGCGTCGTCGATTTATTGGTCAGCGTGAACGTAACCGTGCCGTTCCGCGGACTCACAAATGAGAAATAGTCGGTATCGTCGGAATCCATAATCCCCGCCGAAATCGTCGAGCCCAGCGGCACCGGCCGCGCATTGAAGATATCGTCGTTCGGCTCGTACC
>JBDTPR010000142.1:0-12009 GCA_039932635.1 Candidatus Solibacter sp. | reverse complement strand
CGCCGAGGATTAAGACGACCTCATGCGACGATCTGCGGGATCAACTCGCCATACACATCGGTGAGCCGCATATTCCGCCCGTTGAAGAGGTAAGTCAGCCTGGTGTGATCGACGCCAAGCAGATTCAAGATCGTGGCATGGAGATCGTGCACCGCGATCGGTTGCTGCTCCGCCTTGTATCCGAATTCGTCGCTCGCGCCAATGATCTGGCCGCCCTTAATTTTGGCGCCGGCCATCCACATGGACATCGTTCCCGGATTGTGATCGCGCCCCACGCCCTTCTGCGAAATCGGCATGCGCCCGAACTCGCCATGCCACAGAACCAACGTTGAATCCAGTAAACCGCGCGCCTTCAAGTCCGTCAGCAGGGCGGAAATCGGACGATCCACTTCGGCGGCATGCCGCGTGTGATTGTCCTTCACATCGTCATGCGCATCCCAGGTGTCGCGATTCTGTTGGCCCAGCCCGCCATGATAAAGCTGCACGAAGCGGACGCCGCGTTCCACCAGGCGCCGGGCCATGAGGCACTGCCGGGCGAACGGCTCTGTCACCTTCTCATCCAACCCGTAGAGCCTGCGCGTGGCTTCCGATTCGCTATCCACGTTCACCGCTTCCGGAGCGCACCCCTGCATACGGTACGCCAGTTCGTAGGACGAGATTCGCGCCGCGAGCTCCGAACTGCCGGGATAGTTTTTCAGGTCAAGTTCATTGAGTTTGGCAAGCAGATCGAGCCGGTCGCGCTGCTGTTCGGGACCGACTTCGGCAGGCGGTTTCAGATCGATGATCGGGTCGCCCGCGGAACGGAAGATGGTGGCCTGGTACGCCGCGGGCATGTACCCCGCGCTCCAGTTAGAGGGTCCGCCCAACGGTCCTCCGCGATGATCGTAGATCACCACGAAGGCAGGCAGACTCTGATTTTCCGACCCCAGGCCGTACGTCACCCACGACCCGACACTCGGCAGCCCCATCTGAATCTTGCCGGTATTCAACTCGTACGTAGCCTGCACGTGATCATTCGATTTCCCGTATACCGAGCGCAGGAAGGCCATCTCGTCCACATGCTGTGCCAGCATCGGGAAGATCTCGGAAACGTCCATCCCGCATTGGCCGTACTTGCGGAACGAAAACGGGCTAGGCATCAGGGGGCCCGGATTGCCCTGGCGTACCACCACGTCGCCTTTGCCCGACAAGGGCTGGCCGGCATACCTGGTCAATGCCGGCTTGGGATCGAAGGTGTCCAACTGGCTGGGGCCGCCGCTCATGAAAAGCGAAATCACGCTCGTGGCGCGCGGAGCGAAGTGTGGCTTGCGAGGCGCGTACGGATTGTAGCCTTTCGCTTTGGCGTCGCAAGCGCCCGCGGTCTGCGGCGCCCCCAAGAGTCCTTGCTGGTTCAACAGAAAGGCGAGCGCCATGCCGCTGACGCCGCCGCCGGATTGAAACAGAAAATCGCGTCTGGACCAGAAATTCTTCATGCTTCACCGCACGTATAGAAACTCGTTCAGGTTCAAGAGCACATGCGTGAAATCGGCCAGCGATCTCGTCCGCAGGAATTCCAGGCCGAGCTTCCGTTCCTCTTCGCGCGGGGGCCGCGACAACGCGATCCGGTACGCCAGGTCCACCTGCTTGCCAGCGTCGCCGCGTGCGCCTTCCGCCACACGCTCCGCGAACAGCCTGGATTGGCGCAGAACGAACTCATCGTTGAGAAGGGTCAGCGCCTGCGTGGGAACCGTGGAGACATTCCGCTTGCCGCAACTGATGTTCTGGTCGGGCAGGTCGAACACCTCGAACATCGGGAAAGGAAGACCGCGCTTTCGATATACGTAGACGCTGCGGCGCCACACACGAGGCCCATCCTCTTCCTTCCTCCAAATCCCCTCGGACATCGAGCGCAGGATTTCTCCGGGAATATGCGGGAACACCGGAGGGCCGCCCATCGCGAGATCGAGAGCGCCGCTGGCCGCCATCATCGCGTCGCGCACAATCTCCGCGTCGAGCCTCTGTATACGGAACCGCCACAGATATTGATCGTCCGGATCCTTCTCCGCACCGCCGGGATCATGGAACTGCGATGCCATCCGGTAGGCCTCGGACGTCATCATCAGGCGATGCATCTGCTTGATGCTCCAACCGCGGCTCACGAACTCCGAGGCCAGCCAGTCGAGTAATTCGGGATGCGTGGGCTTCTCGCCCATCTTGCCGAAGTTGTCCAGCGTGGACACAATGCCCTGGCCGAAATGATGACTCCAGATGCGATTGACAATGACGCGCGCAGTCAGCGGATTCTCCGCGGAGCCCAGCCATTCGGCCAGCGCCCTTCTCCTGCCTGACGTGCGCCCGTTGGCCGGTGGAATTTCCGCCGGCGGATTGCCCTGCGTGATGACGCCGATAAATCCCGGCTTCATCAACGAGCCCCGGCTCTCGGAATCGCCGCGCACCAGGAAATAGGAAGGCGGCGCCTGATAGCGTCCCGGGCCTTTGAATAGGAAGCTGCCTTCGACGGCCTCGCCCTTGACGCCCTTGCCCGGTGCGGGCTCGTCGCCGGGGCCATCGGGCGTGAAACGGTAGTCGCCGTCGGTGACAATGTCGGCCATCGGAAGCGCTTTCGGCCGTTCCTTTTGCAGCGCGGCGATCCGGTCGTTCAGCGCCTTCTTCTGCGCCAGATCTCCCGGCGGCATCACCCGGTCGATCTCCTGGCTTGAGACCGATGTGGTGCGAATCACCTGCCCGGCCAGCAACTCTTCGCCCGGTGTCCGCCTGGCTTCAGGAATCGCAATGGCGCGCTGTACGTTCTCTGGATATTTCTTGTACTTCTCCCGGGCGAGCGCTGTACGATACGGCTCGTCAAGCTGGCGAATTTTCAGACGCAAAGGCGCGATGTCAGCGTCGAGTTCCGCCGTCTTCTTTTCATTCGCCGCGGCCTCTTCCTTCGAGACCAGCGGATATTCCGTCTCTACGTAGCCGAACAGAGAAGCCTGTAGCTGGTAATAATCTTTCTGCGCGATCGGATCGAACTTGTGATTGTGACAGCGCGCACAATTTACGGTCAGCCCCAGGACTCCGCGCCCGATCGTGCCGATCATGTCATCCAGATATTCGTACCGGAACTGAGGATTGTCCTTCTCGCGATAGCCTACCTTGGCGTAGCTGCGCAGAAAGCCAGTGGCGATCATGCTGTCGTCGGTGACCCGGTCGAGTTCGTCGCCCGCGATCTGCTCGGAGAGAAACCTATTGTACGGAATGTCGCGGTTGAAGGACCGGATCACGTAGTCGCGATAGCGCCATGCATTGGGCCGATCGTAATCGTGCTCGAAGCCGCTGGAATCGGCATATCGCGCGACGTCCAGCCAGTGGCGACCCCAGCGTTCCCCGTAATGCGGCGAGGCGAGCAGCTTGTCGATCAGATGCTCCCACGCGAGCGGCGAATCATCCGCCAGATATTCCGCGGTCTGCGCTGGCGTCGGAGGCAGGCCGATCAGATCCATGTACGCGCGTCGCATGAGCGTGATCCTATCGGCGCGCGGGGCGGCCTTCAATCCCTTCTCGCGGCGTGTCTTTTCCAGGAAGAGATCGATCGGATTCGTCAGGCTTGCGGAAACCGCGGGCACGTTCGGACGCACGGGTTTTTGAAAAGCCCAGTAGCTGCGGGTCTCCGGTGAGATTTCCATTTCCTCCAACCGGGACGGAGCGGACGCCATGGCCGGACTGCTCTCCGCCGCCGCATCCCACGGTGCGCCCTGGTCGATCCACTCGCCAATCTTGGAAATCTGGCTGGCGGTGAGTTTGCCGTCCATGGGCATGGAGGGCTTCTCAAGGCCCGAAATCAGGCGGTACAACCTGCTGTCGGCAGCCTTGCCCGGGACCATCGCCGGCCCTCGAACGCCACCCTTCACCGCGGCGGCGCGTGTCCGCAGATCGAGTTTGGAAAGTTGAATGGCGCTGCCGTGACACTGCCAGCAACTGCTCTCGAAAATCGGCCGGATGTCCGCGGAGAAAGAAACCGAATCGGCCGCGCGAATGGACACAAATCCGAGGCCTGCGCAGACTAACAGTACGCTGGCCGTTCGCTGGAGCCAGATTCGCAACCGCAATTTCCCCTCAGTGCCGACGGCCATTTTCAAGTCGTCCTGAGACAGTATAGTCCCTAACGGGGCTCCAGTTCTCTCAGTGCCGGTGTCCATTTTCCTCGCGGACTGCGCATGTGTGGGTAGAAAGTTGCAGTCACATTAACTCGAGTGAAGACACATGATGAAAATCAATTTCGATCAACTAAGCGCAGGCCTGTACCGCAAAGCCTTCGCGGCCTCCCTCGTACTCGCCTTCGCGTTTGCCACCGCAACGCCAGCCCCCGCCCAGACTCTCAGATCGCCGTCCACGCCGGCCATCATTACCCCGCCCGCGGGCACCTCGGCATTCCTGCTGGGCCGCGCGACCGGTACGCAAGGTTACGTTTGCCTCCCCACGCCCACCGGCGCTTCGTGGACGGTCAACGGGGCACGGCCGGAAGCCACTCTCTTCACCAGCATCTACGGGCTGGATTTTCAGATCATCACTCACTTCCTCAGCCCCAACACCAACCCCAACGAGTTCGCGCCAAACCCGCTGCCATTCGGCAATGCGACCTGGCAGAGTTCCCTCGACAGCAGCAAAGTGTGGGCTCAAGTGCAGAAATCAATCCCCGCGGGCTCCGACCCGAGTTGCCCGAACAATGGCTCGATCGCGTGTCTCCTGCTTCAGGTGATCGGCGCGGACGATGGACCCACCGGGGGCAAGAGCCTAAGCAAGACACTCTTCATCCAGCGCTTAAATACCAAGGCGGGAGTTGCGCCGGCCGAGGGCTGTGCCCTGGCTACCGATGTCGACAAGCAGGCGCTCGTCCCCTACACCGCCGACTACTACTTCTTCAAGAAGAACTAACCGAACGCGGCGAGGAAGGACAGACAGCCCCGAGGCCGTCTGTCCTTGACACAAGCCGCTGAAGGACTGCTATTCCCAATCGCTTTTACGCTTGCGATACAGACTTCTGTACACACCTTTCCCCGGTGTTACAGAACGCCGCTACAAACCGAAAAGACTTGCCACCATTCCATTGCCCCTTCGCTGCCGTCTCCCGGATCCTATAAGCATGCAGGCCATTCAGAAGGCCTCGGAGGAGACAGAGAAATGAACCCTGCCATCAACAACGGGGCCTCGAAAGCCCCGTTCGCACGAGATCTGCTCGCGTCGGTCGTCGTCTTTTTAGTCGCCTTGCCCTTGTGCCTGGGAATCGCAATCGCGTCCGGCGCGCCCCCGGCCGCCGGGCTCATCACCGGGATCATCGGCGGCCTGGTCGCCGGTGGTCTCGCAGGCTGCCCGCTGCAGGTAAGCGGTCCGGCCGCCGGACTCGCGGTGATCGTATACGAGATCATTCAGAAGCACGGCTTCGAAGCTCTGGCGCCGATACTGTTGATTGCCGGCCTGCTGCAATTGGCCGCGGGAGCCTTGAAAGTCGGGCAAATGTTCCGCGCCATCGCACCAGCAGTAGTGTACGGAATGTTGGCCGGTATCGGCATCCTCATTCTCGTGGCCCAGTTCCACGTGATGGTGGATGACAAGCCACGCTCCACTGGTCTGGCGAACCTGCTCTCCATCCCCGAGTCCATTCAAAAAGGCATCCTTCCAATCGACGGCAGCAGCCACCACATTGCCGCGGCCCTCGGACTCACCACCATTCTCGTGCTGCTCGGCTGGACTAAGTTCGCGCCCCGGAAACTGAAGTGGGTGCCGGGCGCCCTGGTAGCGGTAGCTGTTGCCACCATCGCCGCTCAGGTGCTTGCCTTGCCGGTCAAATACGTTAACCTTCCCGACAACCTGCTCGGCTCCATCCGATTGCCCGCATGGGATTTGCTGCTCTCTTCATTCTCACTGGACATTTTCCTGATGGGGCTCACCATAGCGTTCGTGGCCAGCGCGGAAACGCTGCTCTCCGCCGCCGCCGTGGATCAGATGCACGACGGTCCGCGCGCCAACTACGACAAAGAACTGCTCGCGCAGGGCGCCGGCAACATGATCGCCGGATTACTCGGAGGCCTGCCCATGACAGGGGTGATCGTGCGCAGCGCCACCAACGTCGCGGCTGGGGCGCGCACCCGCGCCTCAGCCATGATGCATGGCCTCTGGCTGTTATCGATGGTGGCCGCGATGCCCTTCGTGCTGCGATCCGTGCCCACCGCCAGCCTCGCCGCTGTCCTTGTCTACACCGGCTACAAACTGATCAACGTCCAGAACATCCGCAGGCTGATGCAGTACGGCGCCTTCCCCGTCGCCATCTACGCAGCCACCGTCATCATCATCGTCTCCACAGATCTGCTGACCGGCATTCTGGTCGGTATCGGACTCTCCATCGTGAAGATCCTCTACGGCCTCACCCACATGGACATCCGCGTCACTCGCGATCCCTTGCACAATCGTATCGACGTGCATGTGGCCGGTGCGGCCACCTTCATCCGCATGCCGAAACTGGCCGACGCGCTCGACGCCCTCCCCGCCGGCGCGGAGGTGCATGTTCACCTCGGCGCTCTCACCTACGTGGATCACGCTTGCATGGAAGCGCTGGCCAACTGGGAACGCCAGCACACCGGACGCGATTCGAAGGCGGTCGTCGAGTGGGATGAATTGCGCGCCAAGTATGAAGCCAACAACGGCTGGGGAGGCGCGCCGCTCATCCAGATGAAACCGGGTGTGGCCGCCGGAGCCTCGCATTAATCGCGGATCGGACCAGCCATCATGATAGACCTGCGCACCATTCTTGTACCCGTGGACTTTTCGCCCGCCACGGAGGACGCCATCCGCTATGCCGGCGGCTTGGCCGCGGCCAGCCGTGGAGAGTTGCATCTTCTCCACGTGCTTGCTCCGCCTCAACTGGACTACGCACTGATCGAACCCGATCCCTTGCGGCTCGATGGCTACCTCGAGCGACGTCGTGCCGCGGCGCTCGATGCGTTGTCGCGCCTTTCCCGCGCTGTTCCCAGCGGGGTCGCGCACGTCTGCCGCGTTGTCGAAGGCGAGGCCGCGCCGGAGATCCTGCAATACGCGGAGCAGTACCACGTCGATGCCGTCCTGATGCCCACCCGCGGGCCCAATCGCCTGGAGCGCGTGCTGATGATCGGGTCGGTCACCATGAAGGTGCTGCACGCATTCGAAGGGCCTGTGATCACAGCGACGCATTTCGGCGGACACCTGCCGGCTGCGCCCGGCGGTCACATCCTCTGTGCTGTCGATCTCGGTCCGGCCAGCGAGCGGGTGCTCTGCGCCGCGGCGCGGCTCGCCGGCAGGTTTGGAACGAAGCTCTCCGTGGCTCACGCGGCGCCTGTCTTCGGACACGCCGGGAAGGTGTACGACGAGGCTTGGCGCGAAACCGTGAGCGCGCGCCTGCACGAACAACTCGCTTCACTCAAAGAGCGTCTGCACGTGCAGGCCGAGACCCTCGTCGAACTCGATCAGCCGCCGCGCGCCATCTCAAGCCTCGCGCTGCGGCTCGGCGCCGGCCTCGTTGTGCTGGGTCGCGGCGAGGCCGATAGCGCCATCGGCCGCCTCCGCTCCGATTCTTACGACATCATTCGTCTCTCGCACTGCCCCGTGGTGAGCGTGTGATGCATGCCTTTCCGTTCTCACGCGTGCTGGTGGTGAGCGATCGTGGCAATCCGGGGTTGGGTCTGCTGACCGACGCGCTCACCCTGGCATCGCACAGCCCCGGGGGCGAAGTGGTCGCTGCCGTCACGGACCTCACGAATTGCATCGAGGCGGAATACGCGCCGTGGACCTACCGCTTGCTCCCGGATCTGAGCGTGGATTCGGTGTTCGATGCGGCAACCCACTTTCGTTGCGACCTGATCCTGACCCGGCCTCCCGCCCATACATGGGCCGGATCCAGTTGGCTGCGCGGACTACTCTTCGAATCGCCGTGCCCGGTCTGCCTCATCCCCGCCGGAGCGCGGCTTTCGCTGGAGCGGGCGCTGGTGCGTCTCAGCCTTACGCCGCGCGGATCCCGCCTGCTCTCGCTCGCGGCGGGCCTGATTCGCGCTGTAGGCGGAGAGGAACTGGTGGCCGTTCACAATGTCTTCGACTACGACGTTGACGAGCAACCCGACCTTTCGGAGGATCTCCGCACCCGCGACGAACTCGCGATCTATCGCTTCCTGGCCCGCGCCGATCTCGGCGGCGTGAACGTTTCCCCAATCCGCGAATCGAAGCCCGGCGAAGCTCGCACCCTTCTCGGCGTTGCCCGCCGTCGCGGAGCCCGCCTCCTGGTGATCGATCCCGGCAATGACGGCGGTCCCGTGTGGCAATGGAATCGCCGCGAAGTCCTGAGCCTCGCCATGCACAGCGACATCGCGGTGATCTCCACCGGCCTCTCCAATCAGGACCGAGGCTGGAAACAAATCCTGCGCCAAAGGGTCTTCACGGAACGCGAACCGAAATTCAACTAGACCTGGAACTTGCCCATTCTCCTGTCTTTGTGAGGCACCGACTTTTAGTCGGTGCCTCCGAGCGGAGCTCGGACGTACCTCACGCCACTAATCTGCTCCCCGATCGCTTTGCGTAGGTCCGTAGGAAGCACAGCCTTCTGATCGAGATCCCGCCACGCCGCCTTCGTTCGCTCCACAGTTTCGCGAACGATATCGCCGAGCGGGCTGACAGGCAGGCGTGCCGCATCCCCAAAGCCGGATCGGTTTAATATGCGATGGCATATATTGCTCATGCCGTCATATAGCATCGCATATATCAAGAACGCCCCAAAACGCGTGCCGGGATGAATAGTCAGGGTGGTGGCAATGGAGCGGGAGACCGGGATCGAACCGGCGACCAACAGCTTGGAAGGCTGAGACTCTACCACTGAGTTACTCCCGCTTGGCCTTTTCCATTCTAGCAATGCTTGCCGTCGTACGCGCAATCCCCTTACATTATGGTTTGCATGAAATGAGCATTGCCGCGAGCGTCTTGGATGCCATCCGCGCGGAGCGCGCCCTCCACGCCGGGGCTCGCGTGACCCGCGCGGGATTGCGAATCGGCGAACTCTCCGGCGTCGAAGTGGAGAGCCTGCGCTTTTGCCTCGAAGTCCTCGTGTCCGACACCGACCTCGCCGGCGCGGGCTTCGAAATCGAATGCGCCCCGTGGACCCGCCGCTGTCGCGCCTGCGGCGCCGAATTCCGCGTGCTGGAGGCGCGTCCGGCGTGCTCCGCCTGCGGGTCTGGCGACACCGAGGCGGCCGGCGGCGACCAAATGGAGTTATCGTTTCTCGAACTAGAGGAGGCCTGATGCGCGTGCCGCTGGAACGCAAAGTCCTGAACCAAAACGACCGCATCGCGGCCAGTCTGCGCGAGCGCTGGCAGCGCAGCGGGACCTTCTGCATGAATCTCATCAGCTCGCCTGGGTCTGGCAAGACCGCGCTGCTGGAGCGCACCCTGGCGGAGTTCGACGCCGGCCGCCGCGTGGCCGTCCTGACTGGCGACATTCAAACCGACAACGACGCCCAACGCCTCAGCCGCTACGGCTTCCCCGTGCGGCAGATCTGCACCGGAGGCGCCTGCCACCTGGACGCCCGCATGGTGGAACGCCACCTCGAGGGCTGGCCGGTGGACGACCTGGAAATCCTCTTCCTCGAGAATGTCGGGAATCTGGTCTGCCCCACCAGTTATGATTTGGGGGAGGCCGTGCGCGCCGTGCTGCTAAGCGTCACCGAGGGCGAGGACAAACCGCTGAAATACCCCGCAACCTTCCACCACGCCGACCTGGTGGTGCTGAGCAAGGTCGATTTGTTGCCCTACGTGCCGTTCTCCATGCAACTGGCGCGAGAGAACGCGCGGCGAGTGCAGCCGGAGGTCAAAATCCTCGAACTCTCCTGCACCACCGGAGTGGGACTCGCAACCTGGATGCAGTGGATCGAGAGCCATCTATGACCGACTACCCCGTGATCAACGGCCTGATTTTCTGCGGGCTTGGCGTGATTGTCTTCATCATCGCCTTCTCCCTGGTGCTCAAGCTCTCGCCGCTCGACTTTTGGAAGCAGATCGGCGAGAACAATATTGCCGCCGCCATCGTGGCGGGGGCCGTGGCGCTCGGAATTTGCTGGATCATTGCCGCCACCATGCACTGATTTGGTAACCGGCTCCCCCACGTGCGCGTTTACACTGTATATAGATATGAAAATTTGGGGTCGTTTGTTTGGAGTGTGCCTGGGCTCCGTCTGCCTATCCGCAGCCTGGGGCCAGCAGTACACGATTAAAACCATCGCCGGGAACGGCACGTTAGGCAATGTGGGAAGCGGCGATGCCGCGGCGTCGCAGTTGAATTCTCCGGGTGCTGTGGTGCTAGGTCCCAACGGCGATCTCTACATCGCCGACACCGGCAATCACTGCATCCGCAAAATCTCCGGCACCACCATCAGCACCGTTGCCGGCACTTGCGGCACCATCGGCCAGAGCGGCGAGGGGTTGGCCGCCACCTCCGCCACGCTGAATGCGCCTGCCGGGCTGGCGTTCGATTCGGCTGGGAATATGTACATCGCCGACACGGGGAACAGCGTCATCCGCAAGGTCACCGGCACAACCATCACACGTGTGGCCGGGCAATTCAACCAGGCGGGGTATGGCGGCGATAATGGGGCAGCCACCAGTTCGAATATCGACAGCGCTACTGCCGTCGCCTTCGATGCCCAAAACAACCTCTACATCGCCGACACCAACAACAACCTCGTTCGCAAGGTGGACGCTAAGACTCAGATCATCACTTCCTTCGTGGGTGCGGGTACAACCGATAAGCGCCTGGATCACCCCAACGGCCTCTGGTTCGACGCCTCGGGCGCCCTGTACATTGCCAATTCCGGCTTCCAATCGGTCTCGAAGTACGTGGCGCCGACGCTGAGCCTCTTCGCCGGCAATCAGACGGCGGATTTCAGCGGCGACGGCGGTCCCGCCTTGCGCGCGCAATTGAACAAACCCACGGGCGCCATGGGCGACGCCGCCGGGAATATCTATATCGCCGATGCCAACAACAGCGTCATACGCAAGGTCACAGCAGCGGATGGCAACATCGCTACCATCGCAGGCCGGGCTCCTCAGAGTGGCTATGGCGGAGATGGCGGTATCGCCACCGATGCGTTCCTCAGTTTCCCCAGGTGCCTCGCGGTGAGCTCCAACGGAACAATTTTTATCGCCGACACCGGCAATCACGCCATTCGCCAGCTTACCCCTACGGCCTCCACCATCAGTATTAGCGGCGTGACCAATGCGGCCAGTTTCACCAGTCGCGTTTCACCCGGCGCGCTGGCCACCATCTTCGGAACGGGCCTCGCCAATTCCGTTTTCCTGGCCGACGACGGGTTCACCTGGCCCACCACGGCCAAACAAGTGACCGTGCGCGTCAATGGAGTCAACTCGCCGCTCTACTACGTCTCTCCTACGCAGATCAATTTCCAGGTGCCGTGGGAAACAGCCGTCTCCGGAACCGCCAACGTTTCCGTTCTGTTCAACGGCGCTGCCAGCAACACGGTAGCGGTGCCGGTGGCAACCGCCGCGCCCGGCCTTTTCACCCAGGACGGAGCGGCGATTGCGCAGAACGCGCCGGACTACTCGCTCAATAGCGCCTCCAATCCGGCGCCTAAAGGCAGCACCATCGTCGCGTACCTGACCGGGTCCGGGCCGCTGTCGGTGGCACAAAAGAACGGCGTGCCTGCCAGCCTGACCACACTGGTGAGCGCCACCTCGGCAGTCACGGCCACTCTTGGTTCCGCGCCGGCCATCGTATCGTTCACAGGCCTGACCCCCGGCTTCATAGGGCTGCTGCAGATGAATATCGTGGTGCCCGCCACCCTGGCGCCTGGCGTCTACCCCTTGGCCATTACGATTGACGGACAGGCCGCCAACACCGCCACAATCGCCGTTAAATAAAGAAGCCTCGGCGGGTGCGCCCGCCTGTGCTACCCTCGAAAAATATGCTGTTTGAAGCCGATAAGGTCATGTTCGAAATCTATCG
>JBDTPR010000141.1:0-12033 GCA_039932635.1 Candidatus Solibacter sp. | reverse complement strand
CATCGGCGTGAAGTGCCCGGAGTGCTCGGAGGGCGAGATCATCGAGCGCCGCTCCAAGAAGGGCAAGACGTTCTACGGCTGCAATCGCTACCCCGAGTGCGCGTTCGTGGCGTGGGGCAAGCCCGTGCCGGAGAAGTGCACCGAGTGCGGTAGCCCCTACATGATCGAGAAGTGGTTGAAGGCGGGCGCGGTCTTGCAGTGTCCCAACCCCGAATGCAAGCACAAAATCGAGCTCGAAACGCCGGCGCCAACCGAAGTCGTCGCATAGGCCGAGCATAGCAAGCGGCCCCTATACTCCGAAATTCAGGTATACTGAGCAGTATGAGTCTGTTCAAGTGGAGCAGCGATTACTCGGTATACCTGCCGGAGATCGATGCGGAGCATCGCGCGATCTACCGTCTCGCCGACGAGTTCCATAAAGCCCTGCTATCGGGCGCGGACCCAGAGCAGCTGAAAGCCATGGCGGCCAGTTTGCTGGAGTCAGAGGAACAGCACTTTCGGCACGAAGAGCGCTTGATGAAAGCCATGCACTACCAGGGTATGGCGTGGCACAAAAAGCAGCACGATACGGCGCGCAAGAAGTCGCGCGAGTTGGCCAAACGGATTGCGGAAGGCGATGCTACCGCCACCACGGACACCCTTAAATTCCTCTCGCAGTGGCTGACCGACCATATCACCGTAGCCGACCGCATGATGGGCGCGACGCTCCGCAATTACCTGTGCTTCAATACCTCGCTGGCATCGTAGCGGACGCCCGCAAAAACTTTCGCCCCGCCCGGTAACTTTCCGGGCTCTCATCGCTATACCCGATGAAGAGCCACTAAGGAGGGTTTCGATGAGCGAAGCTGCCATTCAACTGCGCGGAGTCTGCAAGCGGTATCCCCATTTCTCGCTGCGCGGAATCAATCTGGATGTGCCCGATGGCACCGTTTTAGGACTGATCGGTCCCAACGGCGCGGGCAAATCGACGCTGCTGCGGATTCTGATGGGACTGGTGCGCGCCGATTCCGGCCGCGTCACCGTGCTCGGCCGCGAGATGCCGGCGGCGGAACGCTGGATCAAGGCGCGCGCCGGCTTCGTGTCCGAGGACATGGCGCTCTACGGCGCGGCCACCCTGGCTTGGCACATGCAACTCGTGAGCGATATGTACGAGGGCTGGGACCCTGCCCTGGCGTCCGACCTCGTGGACCGTTTCCACCTCGATCCCTCGCAGCCGGTGCGCGGCCTCTCGCGCGGCCAGCACGTGAAAGCAATGCTGCTGCTCGCGATGGCGCGCCGCGCGGACGTCCTCATTCTCGACGAACCCACGGCCGGACTCGACCCCGTGGTGCGCCACGAAATCCTGATGCTGCTGGCCGCCACGCGGAGCCAGCGGCGCGCGTTGATCTTCTCTTCTCATTACGGCGACGATGTGGCCACGCTGGCCGACAACGTGGCCTTCGTGCATGGCGGAAGCCTAATCGCACATGCGCCCGTCGGCCAATTGCTCGTCGGCGGACGCAGCCTCGAACAAGTGTTCCTCGCACAGGTGGCCGTGCTCGAAGGGAGGGCCGCATGAACGCCCGAATGATCCTTCGCCTGGTCCGCAAGGACTGCTGGCTGATGCGCTGGCCGATAGCCGCCTACATCTTTGCGGCCATCGCCGGCCTGGCGCTGACGGCGTGGGGCGGCGCCATGGGAAAGAGCGCCGGCATCACGCTTGCCCTGAACGTGCTCATCGGCGTCTCGTTCCACGTGATGCTCGGCCCCGTGCTGGGCGAGCGCGAGCGCAAGACGCTGGCCTTCGTCATGAGCCTGCCCGTAACTCCTGGCGATGCAGCGCTGGCCAAACTCACCTCGGCCTTCACCCTGTTCCTGATTCCCGCCACCATCGCGGCAACCGCGCTGGTGTGGCTGGCGCCGGTCGATATCCCCGCGGCCATGGCGGCCTCGCATCGCCCATTATGGTCGCACCTGCTCGGAACACTGGGCTACTACGCCGTCGTTCTGGGCGCGTGGCTGCTCTTTTTCTCGGTGGTACTGGGAGCGGCGATCGTCAGCGAATCCATCGGCTGGACGATTGCAGTACTTACCGGCCTGCTCTTCGTGCTCGGCAATTTTGCGCTGCAAGTGCTGCCCACGCTGCCCGGCGTGGGACGCTACATGCGCGCCTTGGGACGCGGTCAGGCCGCGCTCCCCATCACCATCGCGTGCGAACTCGTCGCCATTGCAGCTATCGTAGGGATCATCCTCATGCTGCAACGGCGAAAGACGAGCTTTGTGTGATCGACTTCGATGGTCTCTACGCGCGCCACGCCCGCGACGTCTTCCGCTTCGCCCTCTCGCTCTCCGGCAACCGGGCGATGGCCGAGGACATCACGTCCGAGACCTTTGTGCGCGTCTGGAGTGCGCGCGATCGTGTGGACATCGCCACGGTCATCGGCTACCTGATGACGATCGCGCGCCATCTTTATCTGGAACAACTGCGCGACGCTCGCCGCGGCCAGTCGCTGGATTTCGATCGCGAGGATGCCGCTCCCGGACCGCACGCGTTGGCCGAAGGGCATGCCGAATTGGAAGCGGTGCTCGCGGACTTGCAGACGCTGGCCGAGCCCGATCGGGCGGCCCTGCTGATGCGCGCGCAGGATCAGATGGCCTACGAAGAAATCGCCGCCGCGCTCAAGATCAGCGCCGGCGCGGCGAAAGTGAAAGTGCATCGCGCGCGCCGCCGCATTGCCGAGCTGCGTATGAATCGCGAAGGAGTTTCCTCATGAACGTCACGCGTGAGATCGTCAAGGACCTGTTGCCGTTGTACGTGGCCGGAGAGGCCAGTGCGGAGAGCCGCGCGGCGGTGGAAGAGTGGCTGCGCACAGATCCGGAATTGGCTCGCTTGGCCGAGGCCCTGCGCGAAGACGGCGCGCCTGCGGTCGCGCTTCCTGCCGGGTCCGGACAAGCCGAGTTGGCAACCACGAAGTCGCTGCTGCGGCGCCGCAGCTGGCTGCTGGCGCTGGCGCTGTTCTCTAGCGCACTACCTCTGTCGTTTAGCTTCGGCGAGGGAGGGCTGCGCTACTTCATGTTGCGCGACGCGCCCTACCCATCGGCCGCTTGCCTTGTTGTGGCCGCCATCCTATGGGTCTTGTTCGCCGCAGTGTCGCGCCGCCTACGAGTCACCCGCCTCTGATCTCGTGGGTTTGATCAACCGGCGTCCACCGTCGGTTCCTTCGGTGAAATCTGATCCACGGGGTTTACTTTCGCCCCTCGCGGAGCTCTCACCGGTCCCTTAAGCAGCGGGTCGTTCGTGCGCTTCATCCACGCATCCAGGCGCTGGCGCATTTCCGTAAGCGCGGCGGCGGATTGCGGATCACCAGCAAGATTATGACTCTCCGTCGGGTCGAAGATCAGGTCGTACAACTGTTCGCGCGGCTGGCTCTTGTCCTTCCAGCCGTGCTCCAGCCAGAGACTCTTGCTCGGGCTATCGTCGCAGTTGGGCAATACCGGCGTCTCACGCTCCCCGTAGCGCCGGATGTACTTGAAGCGTTGGGTCCTCACTGCCCGCTTGGGCTCGTACGACGCATGGAAAGTAACTTCGGCGAAAATCTCCTCATTGACTTCCTTCCGTTCGCCGCGCAATATCGGCAGCAGCGATTTCCCTTCCAGCCACGCCGGACGCGGCAACCCAAGCCACTCCGTGATCGTGGGATAGATATCCAGGTGCGACACCATGGCATCGCTGACCTTGCCACCACCGAAGACACCCGGTCCGCGCATGATCAGCGAGACACCCCAGCCGAAATCGGTCAGGTTGCACTTCATCAACGGAAACGCGAGTCCATGGTCGGTCGTACTGATCACCAGGGTATTCTGCGCGAACCCATTGCGCTCGATCGCTTTCAGCACCTCGCCCACACCCCGGTCCAGATTGCGCGCGCTGGCACGGAAGGCGGCGATATCTTTCCGGGTTTCCGGAGTGTCGGGAATCGGCGCGGGCGGGAGCGTGTAGCGGGCGTCGTCTTCCGCGGTGGGCTCCGGGTACTCGCGGTGCGTCTCAAAAAAGCCCACGTCCAGGAAGAAGGGTTTCGCCGGACGGGAATCCAGATATTCCACCGCCATCGGCGCCACGTTCGCGGCTCCCGTGGTCTTGGGGCGGAGAACCTCGTCGTAGCCGATCGTCTCGGGCTTAGCGGCGATGTGCTGCAATCCGGCGAGCACCGAGTGGTACCCGGCATCTCGCAGAGTGTAGAGCAGATGCTTGCGATAGTCGTTGAGTGCAAAGCCGCGGTGCGCCAGACCGAGCATTCCGCTTTGATGGGCGCATTGCCCGGTCAGTAATGCAGCCCGGCTGGGAGAGCAGGTAGGCGCCGCGCTAAAAGCACGGCGGAAAAGCACGCCTTCGGCTGCCAGGCGCTTGAGATTCGGGGTCGGAACGTCATGCCCATACGGCGACAGATGCCGCCCCGAATCGTGCGAGTGGATGTAGACGATATTCGCCGTCGGCGTTGGCGCCTGCTGTGGAGCCGCGGCGAGTAACCCCGCGCCAGCCCCGGTTACGAGATTGCCCACAAACACCCGCCTCGAATTACTGCCGTGCTTTTGGCTTGCCAAAGGTCGCACCCCCAGCCAATAGCGTACCCTTTCCCGGAATCATTTCTCACCCCTTCGTCGTAATCACGAACGTCCTTCCCTGCCCTAGCTGTCCGCGCATGCCGAGATCGCGCGCATCGTAGAATTCGGTGTGCCGGAAGCCCGCCGCTTCCAGCGCCTCATCGATCTCGCGCGTGCTGTAACTGCGCTCCACCACTTCCACATCGCTGCGCCGCCACTGGCCCTCCATCAGGCGGAACATCGTGATCCGGCAACTCGCCAGATGCGTGCGGAAATCGAAACCGGAGCCCGCCAGCAGCAGCACGTGGTCGTCGCGCACGATGGTGAAATTGTCCGCCCAATTCGTCTGGTAAGCCGATTCCAACAGCACGTCGAACACGAAGGGCGCGCCCGATTTCAGCGCGACAGCGGTGCGCTTGAAAGCTGCCCGCAGCGTCTCGACATCGAGAATGTGATTCAAGCTATCGAACGTGCAGGCCGCGCCATCCATCTTGCCGAGCACTTTGAAACTCGCCGCATCCGCCACCTGGAATGCCGCGGCCGGCACATTCTCGCGAGCGTGCGCGATCATCTCGGCCGAAGAATCGATTCCAGTGACGCGGTACCCGCGCGCGGTGAGCAATCCGGCGAGGTAGCCGGTGCCGCAGCAGACATCGAGCACGCGGCCCTTCGCAGGCAATCGCGGCAGCCAGATGCGTTCCAGAATCGGGAATGCGAGGCTGTGGAACTCCTCGTTCCAGTAGCGATTGTAAAACCACGCGAAATCGTCGTAGAGCGCCAAAGTTCAGCATGGCATACTGAGGGACGATGCGGAAAATCTGCGTACTGATCGCCCTCGCACTGGCGGGATGTTCATCCCCCGACGAGGGCAAGAAGGCGGAAGCGCCCAAGGCGGCTCCGAAGGCTCCGGAGAAAACGCCCGACGTGTTCAAGGCGGTGCTCGATACGTCGAAGGGGCCGGTAGTGGTCGAGGTGCATCGCGATTGGGCGCCGGTCGGCGTGGACCATTTCTACTCGCTGATCAAGACGGGATTTTATGATGGCGCGCGCTTCTTCCGCGTGACCCACAGTTATGTCCAATTCGGCATCGCCGGCGACCCTTCAACCAATGGATTGTGGTCCACTGCGCGCCTGCCCGATGACCCCGTTAAGCAGAGCAATGTCAAGGGCACGCTAACTTATGCGCACCTCGGCCCCGGCACCCGAACTACGCAGTTGTTTTTCAATATGAAAAACAACAAAGAGCTCGATAAGCAGGGCTTCGCGCCGGTCGGCAAGGTGTTGGAAGGAATGGAGATCGTGGAGGGCCTGTTCGGCGCCTACGGAGATATGGCGCCGCGCGGGATGGGGCCGGATACGTCAAAAATCGAGATACAAGGCAACGTATATTTAGATGCCAAATTCCCCCGCTTGGACTTCATCAAAAAAGCTACGGTTCAGTGATATATTAGTAGTGGCCCTGTCCCCGACGCGAAGGGGACCAGGAAGTTATCAATACAGGGTCAAATTGAAACGACGCGGCCCGGCGGTGAAACATCCGCCGGGTTTTTTTTGCCCATCAGAGCCGCGACCGAGCGGTGTTCTTTCGAGCTTTCAATCGCAACGCAAGGTCGATACCGGCTCGATACCCGCGGCGCGACGCGAAGGAAGCCATGCGGCCGCCGCCGAAGACGCGCTCACCAGCGCCATCCCCGTCCCAACTGCCAGCCAGTCCAGCGACCCAAGCAGCTTCATATCGACCTGCGATGCCACCAGTCGAAGTAAGCCAATTGCGGCCGTCCCCCCGATGATCGCGCCGGCGAATGCGAAGCGCATCGATTGCCGCAGCACTAACGCTGCCACCGCACCCGGCCGCGCTCCCAGCGCCACGCGAATGCCAATCTCCTTGGTGCGCTGGGTGACCACGTACGACAGCACTCCGTAGATGCCCGAGATCGTCAGCAATAGCGCCAACCCGCCGAGGGCCGCGGAGATCCAATACATGGCGCGGAAGGGGTAGATCTGCGCCCCAAGAACGTCCTCCATGGTGTGCAACTGATCGACAGCGCCAGGAGTGGCCGCCGTAAACATCGCATCGAGCCTTCGCACCGCGGCAGCCGCGTCGCCTCTTACGCGCACGAACAGCGCGTTGCCTGCCCTCGTTGGCGCGGTCGGGAAATACACGCAGGTAGAATCCGGTCCCTCGCCCACCCAGCCGTTCACTGCGTCACGCGCCACGCCAATCACCTGGGCGGAAGCGAAAGCCGGCGGTCCCGCTCTGGGATCTGCCAGGCTGCGCCGCTGTTGTGGATTCGGCAGGATGCGCAATTCCCGTCCCACCGCGTCACGTCCCGGCCAAAGGCGCTGCGCCGTGGCCTGACTCACAATCGCGACCGCCGCTCCCGACAACGCCTCGTCGCGCGTGAAATTTCGTCCGCGCAGAATCGGCAATTGGAAGACCTCAAAATATTCCGGCGACGCGTACAAGTACCCCGCGGGGACTTGCCCGGAATCCTCACCCGCCACTACCGGCACTCGTGGCAGGTAGCCTTCGAAGGGAACCTTGCCGGCTGCCGCAATCTGTTGGATACCCGCGGCCGCACTCAGGTGTTGCATGACTCTTTCGCGAAAGCGCTCCTGCAGATCCATCACAACAACCCCGCGCGGCTGAAGGCCCACTTCGAGCTGTTGCATGCGCTGGTTAATCCGGATCAGCACAGTCGCGCAAATCAGCAGCAGGACCGAGACGGAGACTTGTAGGACCACCAGCGCAGACCGCAAGCGCGCCGGCCTGAAGTCGGTCGTGAACTCGCCTCGCGCGGCCTGCATGACGCTGGAGCGCGTCGCCTGAATTGCCGGCGCGATGCCGAACAGCACCGCGGAAAGGACGGCCGCCGCCAGCATGAAACAGAAGACGCGTGCATCCGGCTGCAAGGGCATCATCGTGAGGAATTCCCGAAAACTCGCCGGCATTGTGTTAAAAACCAGCCACTGTCCCCAGCGGATACTCTCACTCGAAATCGCGAAGCCCGCGACCGCGGCCGGCACGGCAAGAGCGACGCTCTCGGTCAGTAATTGACGGATCAGGCGGGCGCGCCCAGCGCCCATCGCCAGGCGTATGCCGATCTCGCGCTGCCGCGCCATCGCGCGGGCGAGCATCATGTTGGCCACGTTGGCGCACGCAATCAGCAGCACCATGCCAAAGGCCACGAACACCGGCACCGCGGCCGCTACCACCGCGGGTTCCAGCGGTACCACGGTGGCGCGCGAACGCAAGATCGCGTGGGTAGCATGTGCCGCATCCGGCAGGCTCTCGGTGTGCCGCTGCGCCCAGGCGGTCAGCGTGGTCTGCGCCTGCCTGGGCGTGAGATCGGGGCGTAACCGTCCGACCAGGGTGAGGCGCTCGGGCTGTCGCGGACCGAAGAGACTGGTGTCTTGCTCCAACAGCGGCGCCAGCGTCACGGGCACCCAATAGTCCAACGGCACCTCGCTGAGTCCTCGGAAACCAGCCTGCGCGACGCCGACGATTTGCAGATTGTGACCGCGAATCGGGATCTGCTTCTCCAGTATGTTTGGATCGCTGCCGAACTTGTTTGTCCATGCGTCAAAACTGAGAACGGCCACCGGCGCACTGCCGGGAACTGTCGCATCCGCGGGCAGCAGCGTACGGCCACGCATCGCTGTGACACCGAGCATCTCGAAGTAGTTGCCCGTCACCATTTGGCCCAACATCAGGTGCCCTTCCACCCTGGCAAACGAAACGCGATTGAAGGCGACCACCTCCGAAAAGGCGGGATTCTGCCGCTCAAAATCTCGAAACTCCCCCCACGAAAAGCGATGCCCCTCCTGAGCGCGATTGGCCCAGGTGAATTGATACAGGCGGTACGGATCGTTGACACTCAGGGGTTGCAGCACGTAAGCATTGAAGATGGTGAACAGCGTCGTGTTCAGACCAAGTCCCAGCGCAATGGTGCCGATCACCGTCAGGGCAAAGCCCGGCGTGCGGCGGAATCCGGAGAACGCGTACCGCAGATCCTGCAAAGTGGTTTCGATGAGGCGCAGGCCGCGCATCTCGCGGCACGCCTCCTTCACTTGCGGGAAGCCGCCAAAGTCGACACCAACCTTGCGCCCCGCTTCGGCTGGCGGCATGCCGCGCTGCACGTTCTTACGCGTCTCCATCTCGATGTGGAATCGCAGTTCCTCGTCGAGTTCGTCCTCCACCCGGCGCTGGAACAGCAGGGCTCGCAGACGGAGACGAAGATCCTTCCATGTCATATCAAGCCAGGTCCAGAACACGGCCGATCGCCGCGGAGAGGCGGGCCCACTGGTTGGTCTCCAATTCCAGTTGTTTGCGGCCTGCCTTGTTTAATTTGTAGAACCGGGCACGCCGCCCGAGTTCGGAAACGCCCCACTCCGCATCGATCCAACCCTGGTGTTCCAGTCGATGCAGGGCCGGATAGAGCGAACCTTGATTGACTTGCAGGACATCCTGGGAGATTTGCTGTATGCGTTCCGAGATTGCCCAGCCGTGCATGGGTTCGGTCTGGAGAGCGCGCAGGATTAACAGGTCAAGCGTGCCTTGCAGGAGGTCGAGCCGAGAGCGTAGAGCCATAGTGTCGAATGCCTACAAGAAGCGTAAATCCGATTGGTGTCGAATGTCAACACCAATCGGAAACGCACCAATCAGAGCCGCGACCGTGAGGGAGCGGTCGCCTTTGTGGGAAGTCTTCGCAGCAGCTCGCCCTACGCTACTGTCTTCTTCTCGTGAATTTCCTGCAAACTCCACACGCGGATCGGATCGCGCAAGCGTGCCGCGACACCTTCCGCCGCCGCCCGCGCGCCGCTCATCGTCGTGATGCAGGGCACCCTATAAGTGACCGCGCTCCGGCGGATGGATTTCTCGTCCGTGAAGGCGCTGGCCCCAGTGGTCGTGTAGATCGCCAACTGGATCTTTCCGCCCTTGAGCAGATCGACCGCGTTGGGCCGGCCCTCATTGACTTTCAGCACCGTGCGCACCGTCAGCCCCGCATTGCGTAATGCGGCCGCTGTACCACGCGTAGCGGTCAGCGTGAAGCCTAATTCCGCAAACCGGCGCGCCACCGCGACGGCTTCGGGCTTGTGATGGTCGTTCACGCTGATGAAGACTGCGCCTTTCTCGGGTAGTGGATTTCCAGCCGAGATCTGCGCCTTGAGGAACGCCTCGCCGAAATTAATTCCGACGCCCATCACCTCGCCAGTGGAGCGCATCTCGGGACCCAGCACCGGGTCCACGCCATGGAACTTATTGAACGGGAAGACCGGCGATTTCACGAACACCTGGGGCACCGAGAGCTTGCCCGAAGCGAGTCCGAAATCTTTGAGCTTCTTGCCCCACATCAACCCCACCGCGATATTCGGCAGCGCGACGCCCGTCGCCTTGCTGACATAGGGAACGGTGCGCGAGGCACGCGGATTCACTTCCAGCACATACACCACGCCGTTCTGAATCGCGTACTGCACGTTCATCAGGCCGATCACGCGCAGCCCTTTGGCCAGCCGCACGGTGTAATCCTCGATGGTACGCAGCGTAGCGTCCGAAAGCGATTGCGGGGGCAGCACACAGGAACTGTCGCCGGAGTGCACCCCAGCCTCCTCGATGTGCTCCATGATGCCCGCGATCAATACATCGTCGCCGTCGCCGAGCGCGTCCACATCCACTTCCGTCGCATCGTCCAGGAAGCGATCGATCAGCACGGGGCGATCCTGCGAGAACGTGACCGCCTCGCGCATGTACTGGCGGATCATCTCCTCGTCATACGCGATCACCATGGCGCGCCCGCCGAGCACATAGCTCGGACGCACCAGCACCGGGTAGCCAATGCGCGAAGCCACCGCACACGCCTCTTCGACACTGGTGGCGGTGCCATTCTCGGGACAGGGGATTTGCAGTTGATCGAGCAGCGCGCCGAAGCGCTTGCGGTCTTCAGCGAGATCGATATCGTCAGGGTCCGTGCCGATGATCGGCACGCCGAGCCGCTTCAGCGGCAGCGCGAGCTTCAGCGGAGTCTGGCCGCCGAACTGCACGATCACGCCATCCGGCTTCTCCGTATCTACAATATTGAGAACGTTCTCCAACGTCAGCGGTTCGAAGTACAAGCGATCGCTGGTGTCGTAATCGGTGGACACGGTCTCGGGATTGCAATTGACCATGATCGATTCCACGCCCATATCCTGCAGTGAGAAACTGGCATGGCAGCAGCAGTAATCGAACTCAATCCCCTGCCCGATGCGATTGGGCCCGCTGCCCAGAATCATGACCTTCTTGCGGTCGCTGGGATCTGCCTCGCACGACGACTCGTAGTTCGAATAGAGATACGGAGTGAAGCTCTCAAACTCCGCGGCGCATGTATCCACGCGGCTGAAGACGGCCTTCACGCCGAGTTCCTTGCGGCGCGTGCGCACGTCGATTTCGTTCGCGCCCCACGATTTCGCCAATTGCGAATCGCTGATGCCGTAGCGCTTCGCGGTACGGAACTGCTCCGTCGTGGCGGCCGCCAGCGTGGTCTTCCCAAGCTCGGCTTCGTAGTCCACCACTTCCTTCATCTGCGTGAGGAACCACGGGTCGATGGAGGTCATCTCGTGGATGTCGGCGACACTGTAGCCGTTGGCGAGTGCGAAGCGGATGTAACTGAGACGGTCGGGCGTGGGCGTGATCAGCTTGTTGGCGATCAGCGCCTTATCGAACTTCTCGCTGCCAAACGCCTTGCCGGTTTCGAGCGAGCGTATGCCCTTCCAGAGCGCCGCCTTGAAAGTCCGGCCGATCGCCATCACTTCGCCCACCGACTTCATCTGCGTGCCGAGCGTGGGATCGGCCCCGGGGAATTTCTCGAAGGCCCACTTGGGAATCTTCGCCACTACGTAATCGATGGTGGGTTCGAAGCACGCCGGAGTGGCGCGCGTGATGTCGTTGCGGATCTCGTCCAGGCGATAGCCCACAGCGAGTTTCGCCGCGATCTTCGCGATCGGGAAGCCCGTGGCCTTCGACGCCAGCGCGGAGCTGCGCGACACGCGCGGGTTCATCTCGATGATGACCATCTTGCCATTGGCGGGATTGATGGCGAACTGCACGTTGCTGCCGCCGGTATCCACGCCGATCTCGCGCAGGCAGCGCAGCGCGCCATCGCGCATCATCTGATACTCGCGATCGGTCAGCGTCTGCGCCGGCGCCACGGTGATCGAATCGCCGGTGTGCACGCCCATTGGGTCGAAGTTTTCGATCGAGCAGATGATGATGCAGTTATCGGCGAGATCGCGCATCACCTCGAGCTCGTACTCTTTCCAGCCGAGCGCACTCTCTTCGATCAGCACTTCGTGAACCGGGCTGAGCGAGAGCCCGCGCTCCAGAATCTCAACGCATTCTTCCTGGTTGTACGCGATGCCGCCGCCCGTTCCGCCCATCGTGAAACTGGCGCGCAGGATGCACGGATAGCCGAT
>JBDTPR010000140.1:0-12044 GCA_039932635.1 Candidatus Solibacter sp. | reverse complement strand
GGCTGGCAATTGGGTTCGATTGTGACGTGGCGCAGCGGATTCCCCCTGAACCCGTCTGCAGGAGTCAACCGCGCCAATACCAACATCAACGTGGACCGGCCCAACGCCACCGGCGTCAGCCAATCGCTGGACAATCGCTCCACCGCCCAGTGGTTCAATGTCGCAGCCTTCGCGCTGGCGCCGCTCTATTCATTCGGCAACGCCGCCCGCAACAGCGTGACGGGACCGCCCGGATTCACCCTGGACTTCTCCGCCCACAAGGATTTCCGTATCCGGGAAGGACACGCCCTACAATTCCGCATGGAGGCCTTCAATTTTCTCAACCACCCCGTGTGGGGCCTGCCGAATGCCAATCTGAGCAGCCCTCAGTTTGGGCGGATCACCTCCACCAGCGGGTCCATGCGGCAGATGCAGTTGGCACTAAAATATACGTTTTAACAGCCCGGCTAACGGTTAATTACAGTAACAGCGCGCATGGCCATCAACCAGATTCGAATAGGGTTGAGACTCAGGACACGGTACGGAACCTAGCCAGTTCAGCGGTTTCGAAGTAGAGTGCATCACAACCGCGACAAAACGCGTGAAAAGCAAGCCCAAGGGGGGGCTTGCCGGTTGGAGGGGTGTCTCGCAAAAGGCGTCGGACCTGGAAGTCTGCGCTGTTCGTGCGTCTCTTCAAGTTTCAAACTCAACACTCAGGAGGCTGTATGACCAAGTTGACGCAGCTCGTGCTGATTGCCGTTCTCGGCATATCGTTCTGTTTTGCCCAAGCTAACCGCGGCACTTTGACCGGTGCGATCACCGATCCATCCGGTGCTGTAATTCCCGGAGTCAAGATAACTGCAACCCATGTGGAGACGGGGACTTCCTCGACTACATTAACGTCCGAAAGCGGAAGCTACACAATCCCGGCACTCCAAATTGGTCAGTACCGGATCGAGTTCGTTGCATCCAGCTTCAAGAAGGGCATCGTCAATCAGGTCGAACTGGCCGCCGGAGCCACTCTGCGCCAGGATATGGTCCTGCAAATCGGCTCGGTTGGTGAATCCGTACAGGTGACCGCTCAGGCTTCGCCCCTGGAAACAGAAACCACCCGCCAGGCCACCACCATTCAGGAAAAGCTCGTACAGGATATTCCGCTTTTCGTGAACGGTTCGATTCGCAGCGTCGTGTCGCTCGCGCTCCTCGCCCCCGAAACCAAGACGGTTAATGGCAACCTCCGAATCGGCGGCGGCCAAACCTCCGGATGGGAGATGATGATGGACGGCCAGCCGCTCAGCAGCGCCTCCACCTTATATCAGGATGCGCGCGCTCCCCTCGCCTCCGTGCCCATCGATGCCATCGGTGAATTCACCGTGGAAACCAACGGGATGAAGGCCGAGTTCGGCCGCGCTTCTGGCTCCGTCACGTTCTCCACCAAATCGGGCACCAACTCCGTGCACGGCAATCTGTTTGAAGAGCTGCGCAACAACGCCATGGACGCCCGCGGCTTCTTTGCCAACCAGGCCCCCATTCTGAAGCAGCACGATTTCGGCGGCACCGTCGGCGGCCCGGTCTACATTCCGAAAATCTACAATGGCAAGAACAAAACATTTTTCTTCGCCACTTATCAGGGTTTCCGCAATCGGGCCGGCCGCAACATCCAGACGCTCACCGTACCTACCGCCGCCAACTACCAGGGCGACTTCCGAGGTTGGACTCGCAGCGGCGTCATGGCCCCCATCTACGATCCGGCCAGTACCCGGCTCGCCCCGAGCGGCTCCGGCTATGTCAGGGACCTGTTCCCGACCAACATCATTCCTCAGAACCGGTTCAGCGGCGTGGCCACGCGGTTCATCGCGCTCCGTCCCGCCGGCATGTTGCCCACTAACACCGGCAACTCCTTCGGCGACCCGGTGAACAACTACGTCACCGATACCGGCACCACCAGTTCGCCTTGGGACAAAGGCAGCATTCGCATCGACCACACGTTGAACTCGAAGAACCGCCTGTCCGCGCTGTACCTGAAGGGCCAGAATGTGGCCGGCTTCGGCCCCGACGGGCCTCCAGGCTTGCCCATGCCATTCAACGGCGGCGCGGTGACCACCACCGAAAGCCAATCGCTGCGCATCAGCCTGGATACGACTCTCAGCGCGCGCGTCATCAACACATTCCGCGGGAGCTATCAGAAAGAGGCCGGAGTCGGGAGAATGCTGACCTCCGATCCGTCCTTCAAATTCAATGAAAAGCTGCAGATTCCGGGCGTTCCCGGTCCCGATCGCGGTCTGCCCCAACTGAGCTTCAATGGCTACAGCGGCTGGGGCGGCGCCTTCTGGGGCGGCGATGCCGGCGGCAATTTCAACCTGTCCAACGACGTCACCTTCGTGCTCGACAAACACACCATCAAAACGGGGTTTTTCTACACTCATGACCGGTGGGACGGCTACGGCCAACACCGGCCCAACGGCGGTTTCGGCTTCTCTAATCAGGCCACCAGCACGCCCGGCGACACTTCGCAGAACTCCGGCAATTCCTTCGCTTCGTTCCTGCTGGGCTACGCCTCCAGCGGCGGCCTCGAAACTCCCCGCCTGGTCCGCCAGATCTGGAATTATGTGGGCGGTTATGTGCAGGACGACTGGCGCGTACGCCCCAATCTCACCATTAATGTCGGCTTGCGCTATGAATACACCATGCCCATCAGCGGCGGCGCCTTCACCGGCCTGAAATCATGGGAAGACCTGAGCACCGGCAAGATAGACGGCTTTGCCAACTTCGATCCGACCGCGCCCAATCCGGGCGCCGGCAACCTGCCCGGCGCAATGGTCTATAGCGGTACCGGCACGGGACGGGTCCAGGGCGACATGTTCGATGGTTATCCGTGGGCTCTCGGTCCGCGCCTGGGTCTCGTCTGGCGAGCCGGCCGCGGCATGGTTGTCCGCGCCTCGGGCGGCCGCATCTACTCCTCGGTGAAGACCACCGGCGGCAGTACGCACTTCGACGGGTTCATCCTGAATACGAATTACAGCTCCGCCGATAACAGCATCAACGACTTCTTCACTACGCTCGACAAGGGCATTCCGTGGGGCTCCAAGGGCCTGCCGCCATCGGCCTCCAGCCTGCCCTTCGTCGATCCCACACTGAACAACAACAGCAACGTCAACTTCTGGCAGCGCAGCGATTCCGGCCGGCCCGGCACTAACGATACCTGGACGCTCGATGTGCAGAAGGAACTCACGCCCTCCATGTCCCTTACGGTCGGCTACTCGGGCCAGAAGGGTACCCATATCGCCAGTGCTATGACCCGCATGAACCAGATCCCGATGTCCCTGCTGGAGAAGTACGGCCGCACGCTGCTCAACAGCAGCATCAACTCCCCGGCCGCGCGCGCCGCCAACATTCCGATTCCGTACGCCGGCTTCGGCAGCCTCTCCGCACACACCGTGCAGCGCGCGCTCAGCCCCTTCCCACAGTACGCCTCGGTGATTACCAACGGCGGCCAGCCAGCCTCGGTTGGCGAGCGCGCCGGCAACTCCACCTACCATGCCCTGGTGATGAAACTCGATCGCCGCTTCAGCAGCGGACTCTCCCTGCTCGGTTCCTACGTGCTGTCCAAACAGTTGTCGGATTCTGAAACCGCGGCCATCGGCGGCAACGGCCCCTTGGATCACTTCAACAAGCGCCTGGACAAGTCTCTGGCTGGTTCCGATCAGACGCATGTGATGCGCGCATCCTTCTCCTACGACCTGCCGTTCGGCAAGGGTAAGCACTTCAGTTCCAACAAGGCGGTGAACCTGATCATCGGCGATTGGACTGTCTCCTCGTTCCTGAGCTATGAATCCGGCACTCCGGACACCGTGGCCTCGGGCGCCAGCCCCATCGGCACCGGCAGTCGCGTGTTCATCACTTCGTATGAAGGCTGGCGCGCTCCCGTCTCCGGATCGAAGTTCGACCCGAACAAGGATGTCTGGTACGACAAGAGCGTCTTCAACGTGGGCATTACGCAGGCGACGCTGGACTCCGTGTTCGGCAATGCGACCCGCAACAATCCCAAGCTTCGTACACCTTGGAACTTTAGCGAGAACGTTGCCCTGGGCCGCAGTTTCCGATTCGGTGAACGCCGCTCCTTCGATATCCGCGGAGAGGCGTTCAACGTCCTCAACCGCGTTCGTTGGGGCCAGGCGACCAACGGCATCACTAGCGCCACTTTTGGCCGCGTGACGACACAGGGCAACACGCCGCGCCGCATGCAGATCGGTATGAAGCTGTTCTTCTGATCCCTCCACCCTCAGGGGCCTGCCTTGCGCGGCAGGCTCCTGGGCACTGACTCGCGAAGCCAGGGGCGCCGCTCTTGGACCAAGGCGCCCTTAGTCCCCGTATAGCACGGCACGATAGGCGGCGTTGTTGGAGTCCATCGTGCGGCGGAAAAAGGCCCAGAAACTGGCCGGGTCGTGTACACGATTGTTCGCAGGGGCTGGGTCTGTCGCACCATCGGCGCTCGAAACGATCGCAATGAAGCCGATCGCGTTGAACGCGCCCGGCGTAACATCGGGCGGTGGAACGTCGACGGCGAACCAGTTGATCTGCGCTATCCCCCACGTGCCGGCCAGCACGGGGATGGTGGCGGTGCCCACCGGGGTCACGCGCGTCCATATGGTCCCGTCGAACCCCGGCGCGTGCGCGTCGGCAGCCGCAGTGGCGGCGTTCGGCTTCGACCAGAAGAGATCTACCGTTGCCTGCACGTCCACGTTGCGCCGGTTGTGTACGCGAACGAAAACGCTCTGCATCTGCCCAGAGCGTATGCGGTCGCCGTTATGCGTGTCGAAGAGATCGGCAAAAGTGGTCTTCGGGTCGGCGATAGGGGTTTGCACAACAATGATGTCCGGGCTGCGTCCGGCGAAAGATCCGGACGCGGCGACGCCGGTATCATCCGGGCTGTCGCGAAGGTACACGTCGGGAACGTATGGGTTCACGGACACCAGGCGGAAGGCGGCGCGCCGCTCGTTGCGCACCAACGTACGCATCACGCGCGGCATCGCGGCCGCTGCCGGCAGAGCGTCCTCCGGGCTGCTGACCACTGCCAGCAGCGCGGCGAACGCGCCAATCGCGGCCGGCGGAGTCCACTCGAAGCGCACCACCGCGGGATAGTTGGCGGAGAGGCGGTTGGCGGCGATGGTCTGCTTCTTGCCGGCGCGCTGCCACGCGGCTTCGGTGGCGCCCAGGGCGCCGGCCGGCGCGGGTAAGGGATCGGCGGCGAAGTTGGTCCAGAAGTTGTCGTGCAAATCGGGCAGCGGATTGGGGTCTGCCACAGCGGCGGGGGCTGCGCCGGGCGCGAAATACAAATGCACGTCCAACGCCTGCGCGAAGGTGTCCCATCCGGCGTTGTGCACCTGCACGTAGACCACGTTCAATTGGCCGGGAACCAGAGTCTTACTGCGCAACTCCTCGTCGAACTCCACGCCGTCCAAGGTCTCGTCGAAGAATCGAAAGGGAGCGTTATCGACACGAATGTCGGTGGCGGCGAGGTCCGTGAAAGCGCTGGGAGGCAGCGGGACGGGGACCGGATTCGCGATGGCGGGCTGTCGCGGGTCGCCCTGAAATTGCGGCGTATTGTAGTTGGGCGCGGCGGGTGCGGTGTTCAGCACGGCGGGCAACGGGCGTGGATACGCGAGCCCATCCTCGATCGCGTGCTGGCGCATAAACAGGCGCCTGCCGGGGCCGCCTACGGGAACGCCAACGGGATAAGCCGGCGAGATGTCGCAAGCGAAAATGCCGCGCCCGAACATGGCCGCGTAAAGGCGCACACGCAGCATGGATTCGGGACTATTGGCGATGGCTCCGGGCCGCGCGGGCAACTGCACGATCTCGAGATCGTTCACCATGGTGAGCGGCAGCGGCGCCGCCGCAGTGCCGTTGAACGATCGCCAGTTGGGGTTGAATGGCGCCGGGTTCGCGATGGGCGGCGGCGGACCGGCAGGCAGACCAGGCAGATTGCGAATTACGAAAACGCCGGCCAGCGTCGCCGCGTAGAGGACCTGCGGACCCGCTGCCGGCGCCGAGGCGTCGAACACCACGCTGCTGATGGGGCATGGAGGCAGCGCAGTGCGCGCTCCTACGGGCGCGCCGGGAGGCGTGCCGATCACGAAGGCGCCAGCCAGTCCAGTAATCTCCATCCAGTTGGCGCCGCGATTGTTGGAGAGGAAGACGCGGCCCTGCGCGATGTTCGCTCCCCCCGGGGCGGCGTTGCCTCCTGTGGCCACCGCGACGTAGTTCGCGTTATTCGGATGGACCGCGATCGACGTAATCGCGATGCCCGCAAGCCCACCAGCCGCGGGAGGCGTGACGTTCGCCCATGCCTTTGGGACTGCGCCCGTGCCGAGGCGGACTGTGCCGGAGCGGCTGCCGATCCACCAATCCGACGCAGTCGCGGTGGCTCCCGGTCCATAGGCGAGCGCGTCCACCGGTCCTGCGATCCCCGATGCGGCAGGGTTGTAGGTAGCGCCGCCATCGATGCTGAACATGACATCGTTGACGCGGCCTGCGATCAGATTATTGACGTGCACCGGATGATGCAGCACGGTCTGCACGAAGAGCCCGGCCAGGGCGCCAGGCACTACGGGGGTGGTGAGCTGGAGGGCGACGACCACATCGCCGCCGGGCAAGTCCCCCATGGGAGACCGCACGATTTCGTTGGCCACGGGACCGGGCACGGTGGCCGCCGCGGAACTGGCGGTGACGACGGCCTGAGTGATGAAGCGGGCCGCGCCGTTGCATTGCAGCGGGCAGACAAACTGGCGGGGATTATTCACTTCGAAGCACATCTGGCCGCCATCGCCGAGTCCCGAGAGCACCCACGTGGGACCGCCGAAGGTCAGGTACGTGGCGTTGTCCTGCAAGCCGCCGCCCATCATCGAAGGGTAGCTCGGGCTGACCGTAATATCGTTGAACTGAGAAATGCAAAGACCGTAGGAGCGTTTGCGCCACGTGCGCTGGGTCAACGGATTGACATTCACCACGTCGGGCGCATTGGCCACGCCGCCATCGCTGCCCACCCACAGGCGGTTATGCTCGAACGAATCAAAGAACAGGATGTGATTGTCGCCATGCTGCGCGCGGTCCACCGCGGTGTGGTTGTGCCAGTCGATAATGGTGTCCCAACTGGCGCCGAAATTCAGGCTGCGGACTACGTCAACGTTGCCCACGATGACTACGGCCGGATTGTCGGGATGCACCGCAACGCACAGGTTGACCCACGCCTGCGTGCCGAGATTGGGCAGGGCGCCGAGCGCGGTCCAGGTATTGCCGCCATCGGCGGAATGATACACGTTGTCGATGGTGTGATTCGATGATTTGTCGTAGACCGCGTAGAGGTGGTTGGGATAATTCTTGCAGGACGCGATGCGTATGCGGTCGTAAGCGATGGGGTTGACTGCGGGGGCGGGCAGGCCGCCGGTGAGGATGGGGTCCCATGCGACGGCGGGCGCGGGGTTGGGATTGAAGACGCCGCGAAAGATTCCCCAGCCGGCGACCGCGGCGAAGATCCGGTAGGTGGCGGGCTGCGCGGGATCCCAATTTTCCTGCAGGATCACGTCGGAGACGCAGGCGCCATGGATGGGAGCTATGGGCGGCACGGCAGCGGGGATCGGCTCGCGGCGGAAGCGCACGCCGGCGGGCTCGCGACGCCAGAGGCCCGTCTGGCTGGCGATCCAGCAGCGGTCGGCAATGGCCGGATCCACGGCGATGGCGGCGTAGCTGTTGGCGCTGCCTGCGGCCGCGCCGGCCATCGGGATGGCGGGTCCTACTTCGTTAGTGAAGACCCCTGTCGTGGCGTCGAAGCGGAAAAACCCGACGCCTTCCGCCATCGCTTCGCGCCCGGTGAGCACGGGCGGCGGGCCCGGCAGCACGGTGTCATGGATGATCGCGGGCTCGCCGGTGCCGACATAGAGGATGTTGGGATTGCCGGGCGCGATCGCGAGCGCACCAACCGGAAAAGAATCGCGCGGCTGGCCGAGGGGACGCCACGTATCGCCGCCATCGTCGCTGCGGAACACGCCGCCCTGCGTGGAACCCGCGTAGATCTGGCGCGAATTTCGGGGATTCTGCACGAACCCGCGTATGCGCCCGCCGATGTTGCGCGCGCCCCACTGGCGCCATGGCCTCGCCGGCGGGTCCACGGGCGCCGCCAAAGCGAAAGTGACGGCCGCCTGTATGGCCTGAATGTAATACCAGCGCTCCACGCCCATACGGTCCGCGAAGGCGGCTTCGCGGAGTTCTTTGTTGTCGTCGTCTTCGAATTCCAGATTGTCAAACATGCGATTACGCGCCTAAACCGGCATGGGCAAATCGAACAGGTACGCCACGCCCTCACTGAGTTTCTTGTTGGTGGGGTCGCCTTCGCGGAAGGCGACGTCGGCGACGCTGCTGAGGCCGGGCCGCCGCGCCACATCCAGCCACTTCTGCAGGAGCGGGAGCCAGCCTAACTGATTGCTGATGGCATCGCCATCGGTGAGCGCGGTCCAGCCAGCGGGCACGCCCGGCTGCATGGCGTCGGGTTGCAGCGGCGAACCGCGCTTTTCACTGACCGCGCCGCCGGACACCAACATGGCCCACTCGTTCATGCGGCGCTGATTCAGATTCCAGTTACGAAAGACCTGATAGACGGGTTGGATAGCGGGACGCCGGTCTTCATCCGGACCCGCGGTGACGGCCTGGCGGTCTGCCACGGACAACCGGTGAGACGCCATGCCCATGGCCAATAAAGCGGCCATATCCGCGGCCTTCTCCATCAGCGAATCGCCCGCGAAGATGCCGGAGGGCGAGACCGGCGCATAAGGGAATCCGTCGCGCGTCAAGCGGCTGACGCGGACGCACGGTGCGGGAACCGGAAGCGGCGCCGGCGGGGACTGCGCATACGGCAGCGCCGGCCCGAATGGCTTATCCACCATCATCTGCGTTCCGGAGAGCACCTGCACCACGATGCGTTCTTCAGGGACGGCAGGCAGCGCCGGGATCACACGCACGATGTCGCCGGGCAGGAAAAGCGTATCGAGATTGACGCCCTGGTACACGCGGAACGCGGCGGTGATCTGCAGATTCCCCGCCGGCGTATCGACGTCCCTGGAATTGATGCCGCGTTGGTAATTTAGGGAGGCAACGCCCACGGCGGCGGTGAAGGGCGAGGTGACCGTCATATTGCGATCGTCGCGGATCACGTCGACGATTCTGGTTTCATCGCCGGCCGCCACGCCGAGTGTGGAGATGATGTCGCCGGGCGCGAAGAGAGTGGTGAAGCGCGTATTGGCGTCGCCGGTCACGGCTGCTGCGGCGAAGGTCGCCTGGCCTGTTCCGTTGAGCGCCACTGCGCGGTCGAAATCCACGAACGTGGGGCCGTCCACTGCCTGAAAGCCGGCGAGGTTGGCGCGCGGCGCGTGGTAGAGCACGATGGCATCGTCTTTGGTGGTTTTGAGCTTGATGAACTTGGCGGCGTTGGTGGCGTGCAAGGCCAGCGTAGTCTGATCGTCGCCGTTATCGGAGAAGACGTCGCCTGGCGCGAGGGTGTAGTCGAAATCCGCCGGGTCGAATAATTCGGCGTTCAGCTTCTTGCTGAAATTGGCGCCTTCCTTGACCGCGAGGTTGATGAATGCGGCGAATTGAGCGCCGGTCATCGGAGCGGCCGGCGCGAGAACGGCTTGCGGGTTGCCGGTACCGTCCTGAGTGGTGCTGAACTGCAACGCGTTGCGGTCCGAGCGCATCCACAGATCGCCGGCGCCTGTCCACCAGATTTTCAACAGCGGCCGGCGGTCGGTGGGGAAGTAGTGGGTCGCCAGCGTCGGATTGCGCGCTTCCAGATTTGCGTTCTGCGCGAGATTCGGATCTGGCAGCAGCGCGGAGTGTCCGAAGAGGCGAGGGAAATGTTTGCCGCCGGTGACGAACTGCATGGCGGCCGGCGCCGGATCTTTCCTGGTCATCAGCACCCAGGAGAAAAAGAGCCATCCGCCCACCAGCAGCACGGCCCACAGCGCCCAGCCGCCGATGAATCCGGCGTTGCCCCAGCCTTCACGATGCCCATCGGTTTCCTTGAGCCACCCGTTCATGCCGAGGTCCTGCGATTGATGCCAGGAGAGGTGGAACAGCATGTAGACCACGGTGATGATGCAGGGAATCAGCGAGCCCATGGCGAGCTGCTTGTGGCGCGGGTCGGAGCCGCCGCGCGCGAGCACGTAGATGGCGTGCACCAGCAGCAGCGCGAAGGGAATGGAGAACAACAGCAGCCAGCGGACCACGGCGGGCACTTCCAGCGTGGTGGTGGCGAAGAAGATGACCGACGTGACCAGATTGAGGCTGCCGGCCACGATGCCGAGGATGGTCTCGCTGCCCACTCCGAAATAAGACCCGGCCGCGATGTAGATGCTCAGGATGAACGGCGCGAGAAGACTGGTGGCGAGCGGAGCCATCATCAGGCCGAACCAGCCGCGATCTTTGTCCACGGGGTGGCCGTCCACTAGGGCGCCATCTTTGAATAGGGCGCGGGTGTGCGGCATGGCGACGATGAGCGGGTACGCGGCGATAGGCGGGAAGAAGATCCACGCGGTGGCGGCCAGCCAGTCGGCGTAGTTCCAGACGTAATTGCTTTCCATCACCGATTGGAAGCTGGAATAACCATCCTCCAGAAGTTTGAGAGAAAGTTCGGGAGGCGCATCGGCCTGGAACTGCTTCAACCACGCGGCCGAGACCTGCGGAGAGGTGGACGGCGCCGCGACCGCTGGGCGAAGGACGGGCCGCGCGCCCGCGCCGTAGACGCTTTCCAGCGAATCCCTCCACGCATCGAGCAGTTTGACCGGCAGGTCCTGGGCCTTGAGCCACCAGTCTTTGTAGAGATCGCCGCGCGAGGCTTGCACCCCGACGGCGAGATCGCGTCGCAGCATTTGCGCGACGAATTGTTCGATGGCATCGGCGACCTGGTCCTCGGTGAGCCTGGCATGCGTGCCATCGTCGAGCGCCCACGATGCCGCATGGACAAAGGGCGCCGAGACCACGTCCGCGCCGATGTGACACGCGTAACCCAGAAGATACGCGTTCGCCTTCCTGAGTTCGCCGACCTTATCGGCAACGGTGGAAGCGTTGATCAGTTCGGTGAGCCGTTCGCTGAGCTTCAGCAGCAGATCGGTGGAGCGGGCGAGCACGCGCTGGCGATTGGGGTCCGGATTGCCGCTGTGAATGGTGTCGTAAATCCAGCGCTGGCTGGGCGCGAACATGGCCGCGTAGCGTAGGAAGCTGGGCCCGACGGAGCCGCTCACGGTCTGCAGCGATAGGCCGCGCGCGAAGGGCGGAAGGGAGGTCTCGGTGGGCAGGTGGGGCGCGAGTCCCATCGATTCGTGCGCCGTCTTGGCGAGAAAGCGGATCTGCCGTTCGAGTGCGGTGACGTTCTGCCGGGAGCGTATCTTGGCGAGCATCATCGCCTCGATAGCCACCAGGCGGTCGCGCGCCATCGCCGTGATCGTGTGGTAAGTAAGTGCGCCCAGCATATTAAGTCACCGACACCGAAACCGCTATCGAACTACCGCCACCGGGCGGCGGCAGAGCTTGCTGCAGATGGTCGAACGCAGCGACAGTCTCCGTAAGTCCCTCGTCCACCTGTTGCGCGATGTTATCCAGCGCATCGAGCACCGGGCCCAATAGCGTCTCGATATTGAGCTGGTGCATCGCCCCGAGAATTTCGTCATAGATGGCGAGCGGCGATTCCAGGAGCTTCTCCGCCGACAGCTTGCCGACGATGCGCGCCGCCGTATCGCGCAGTTGATTGAGGGTCGCGAGGATGGCGGCCAGCGGATTGAAGGCCAGCAGATCCTGCTTCAGGGTGTTGAACGCGGCCAGGGGATCGTGCAGCAGCACGGCGGGACTGTAGGCCAGAATCTGTGTCTTCACTTCCAGGAAGATCGCATTCAGGCTGTCGATGATGGGCTGCAAATCGATCAGCGCGAGCAGGTTCTTCAGGTCGTCCATGGCGGCGCGAATGGGCGCCAGAATCTGATCGAGCAAGGTGCGCAGACGATCGCGCAACGCGCCGACCA
>JBDTPR010000139.1:0-12089 GCA_039932635.1 Candidatus Solibacter sp. | reverse complement strand
TAATTAGCAAAAGACAAAGAGAATGTCCTCCGATGCGGGCAAGTGCATGATCTGCCTATACTTGGATGATTTTGTCGTGTAGTTCCTTAGTCCTGTCCTCAACCGGCTGGCCGGAGGTACGTCCCGGCCGGTCGGCCTGTACGTTTTGGGGCGTCCCGGGACGCCGCGCGTTACACTCGATGGAGATGCCGCGCTGGCTGAACCTCGCTAATCTCTTCACCCTTTCCCGCCTGATTCTGATTCCTTATATTGTGATAGCCATTTTGGACGGCCGGCATGGGAAGGCCTTGGCGTTGTTCTTCGTGGCGGCACTCACCGACGTCATCGATGGCGCGCTGGCGCGCTCCTACGGCCTCGAAAGCAAGGTAGGCGCATACCTCGATCCGATTGCCGATAAATGCCTCCTGAGCGGCATCTTTCTGGCACTGGGATCGATAGGCACGGTGCCGTGGTGGTTCGTGGCGCTGGTCTTCGCGCGCGACATCTACATCCTCCTCGCGGTGGTAGGCGTCCTGGCGTTAACCAAAGTGAGGACATTCCCGCCCAGCCGCTGGGGTAAGCTCTCGACGTTTGCGCAAATTGTCGCCGCGGTTGCCTGGATGATTACAAATATATGGCCGCTCAGTGTACTACATGCAATTTCCTCCGCAACGCTTTGGGTTAGCGCGGGTTTCACGGTCTGGAGCGGTACACACTACACCTTACGAGGAGTACAAACTTTGCGCGCACGTTGACGGGGTGAGCAAGCGGGAGTAGTCTAAAAATAAGGTTAGCTTTGCATGACTCGCTATCTTCCAGCGCGACACTACCGATGGTTTGGCCTGAGTGCGGTTGCGTTGGCCGGTTTATGCGCCTGGCTGGGCACCGAATTACGGATCGCGTTCGTGCCGGCAGCCCTTTTTATGCTCACGGCCGGTTTCCTGCTGGCCATGGCGTTTCGTCCGGCAATCGAGATTCACGAAGGTTACGTTTCCATCGGCGGACGCATCATCCCCTGGATGGACATACGCCGCCTGGACCGCACCGGCTGGATTTCCCCGTTGATCGTCCGCGCGACCCTGTTCGACGATTCGCGGCTCCTGCTGGTGTACCCCGGCGATCTGGATAGCTGCAACAGTCTATTGCGCCATCTGCGACGGCTGTCGCGCGATGCGCTCATTGACGGCATTCCCTACCGCCAATACTGGGGCGAAGTGCTGTCGTCCGGAACCGAACAACGCAAGCAACAACCGGCTCCCCTGCCCCGCTACCGCATTCTGCGCCCCGAGGACGAAGCCGAAGTCGAGCGCCTGTATCAACGGTTGAAGACCGTGGGCAATCTCGATCAAAAGAACTCGACGGACGAGAAGTAGTTCGTGACCGGGCGCAGGTCTCGACTTCTCAGATTCCTTATCTTTCTGGTGTTGCTGACGCTGGTGCTGTATGCCGCGCGCGGTCTATGGCTCCCGGCCATCGGCAATGCTCTGATTTACGATGAGGGCCCGGCCAAAGCGGATCTCGCGGTCGTGCTGGCTGGCGACCAGTGGGGACACCGGCTGACCAAAGGTGCGGAACTGGTGCGCCAAGGTTACGTATCGCAGGTGGTGGTGAGCGGGCCACCGGGAAGTTACGGCTTCAATGAGGCCGATGCGGCTATTCGCTGGGCTACTGCCAAAGGCTATCCGGCGGAGTGGTTTATTCCGCTGCGCCACAATGCCCTATCCACCAGGGACGAAGCCATCGCTGTCCTGGACATGTTGCGCGAGCGCAAAGTGACGAGCTTCCTTTTGGTGACAAGCAGCTATCACACCGGGCGCGCGCGGCGCATTTACCTGAATGCGGAACGCGACCGGGGCGGCGGTCCGGCGATGCGCACGGTGGCGTCGGACGACCGCTTCTTCAGCGCGCAACACTGGTGGCAGAATCGCGAGGGCCAAAAGAGCGTTTTCTTCGAGTGGGCCAAGACGGTGGCGACCGTGTTCGGACTCTAGCCATGTGGGAATCGCTGCGCACCGTCCGAAAATACCTGTGGAAATACCGGCGGGGCATGGCGCTGGGCGGCGCATGCCTGGTGATGAAAGATCTGGCGCAGGCGCTCCAGCCGCTGATGATCCGGGGCGCGGTGGATTCCTTCCGCGGCGGCGGCTCCACCTTCGTGCGCTACGCGGCGTACCTGGTGGGCCTGGCGCTGGTGAAGGGAATCTTCCAATATTGGATGCGCGTGATTCTGATCGGCGCATCGCGCGATATTGAATTCGATTTGCGCAACGATTTGTTCGCGCACCTGATCCGCCTTTCGCCGGAATATTACGCACGCACACGCACCGGCGACATCATGGCGCGCGCCACCAACGATTTGAACGCCGTGCGCATGATGCTGGGTCCCGGGGTCATGTACTGGTTCGAAACCAGCCTGACGTTCCTGCTGGCGATCGCGATCATGATGCGGGTGGACTGGCATCTGGCGATTTTCGCTATTCTGCCGGCACCGGCGGTGAGTTTCGCGGTGATCGTATTCGGACGCCGGATTCACGACCGTTTCGAGAAGATTCAGGCGCTTTTCAGCGATATTTCGAGCCGCGTGCAGGAGAATCTGGCCGGCGTGCGCATGATCCGCGCCTTCGTACAGGAAGACGCGGAGATGCGCCGGTTTGAGGAATTGAACCAGGGCTACATCGCGCAGAACATCCGGCTGGTGCGGGTCCAGGGCTTATTCCAGCCGCTGCTCGAAGCGCTGATCGGCGTGACGTTTCTGATTGTGCTGTGGGTGGGCGGCAAGCAGGTGCTGGCCGGACGGATCACCGTCGGCAGCTTCGTGATGTTCAACACCTACATGGGCATGTTGGTGTGGCCCATGATTGCGCTCGGCTGGGTGGTCAATCTGATGCAGCGCGGCGGCGCATCGTTGACCCGCATTAACGAAATTTTGAAGGAGCAGCCGGCGATCGCGGCGCCTGCCGATGCGGTGGTCCTCGGCGACGTGCGCGGCGAACTGGAATTTCGCGAGGTGTCCGTGGATTACGGCAGCGGGCCGGCCTTAAATAAGGTGGATCTGCGAATCCCGGCGGGAACCACGCTGGCGGTGGTCGGGCACACGGGAAGCGGCAAGAGCACGCTGGTGAATCTGCTGCCGCGGCTGTTCGATCCGACGGGCGGCGCGGTGCTGTTGGATGGCGTCGATTTGCGGCGGCTGGATCCGGCGGAGTTGCGGCGGCAGATCGGTTTCGTACCGCAGGAGACCTTTCTGTTCAGCGCGACGGTGGCGGGCAATATCGCCTTCGGCGTGGATAGCGCCACGCCGGAGCAGGTCAAGCGCGCGGCCGAAATGGCGGGACTGGCCGGCGATATCGAAGGCTTCCCTTTGCAGTACGAGACGATGGTGGGCGAACGCGGAATCACGCTCTCTGGCGGGCAGAAGCAGCGTACGGCGATTGCGCGCGCGCTGCTGCGCGAACCGCGCATTTTGATTCTGGACGATGCCCTGTCGGCGGTGGACACACAGACCGAGGAGCAGATTCTGAATCACCTGGCGGGGGTGATGAAGGGGCGCACGGTGATTCTGATTTCGCATCGCGTGTCCACGGTGCGGCAGGCGGATCTGATCGTGGTGCTGGAGCGCGGCAAGATCGTGGAGCAAGGCACGCACGAGGAATTGATCGCGGGCGGCGGCTACTACGCGGCGCTCAGTCAGAAGCATATGCTCGAAGAGGAGCTCGAAGCGATCTAACGACTCCGGCCTTCGGCCGGGCACCGACTGAAGTCGGTGCGCAGACTAAAGTCTGCCCCACAACTACTTGGGCTTTTCTACTTTGACCGCGGATTGGGCTTCGGTAAAGAGGGCTAGCGCGGAGTGATCCAGGTCTCCGTGGCCTTGATTCATTAGCGAGATCAGCATCTGTTGTACCAGGCTGGTGAGGGGCAGCGCGCACTTCGTCGCTTCGGCGGCCAGGAGCGCGTTGCGCAGATCTTTCTGGTGGAGGCGAATGCGGAAGCCCGGCTTGAAATTGCGGCCGATTACCATCGGCGCCTTCGCGTTGAGTACCGTGCTGCCGGCGAGACCGCCTTTCACTGCGTTGAAGACGATTTCGGGATCGAGGCCGCATTTCGTGGCGAGGACCAGAGCTTCACTCATGGCGGCGATGTTGCAGGCGACCATGATCTGATTGGCTAGTTTGGTGACGTTGCCCGCTCCTATGGCTCCTGTCAGCGTCACCGTCGCGCCCATCTTTTGGAGGAGTGGGAGGACGGTATCGAAGACCTCCTGTTTGCCTCCAGCCATGATGGCTAGGGTTCCATCGATAGCTTTGGGCTCGCCACCGGAGACGGGCGCATCCAGGAAGTCGATTCCTTTGGCGGCACAGGCGGCGCCGACCTTTTGCGAGACCATCGGACTGATGGAACTCATGTCCACCAGGATGGCGCCGGGCTTCGCACCTTCCAGCACTCCTCCCGGTCCGAGGACCGCCTGCTCCACTTCGGGACCATCGGGGAGCATGGTGATGACGATCTCGGAGCGCGCGGCCGTGTCGGCGCAGGATTGCGCGCGTACCGCTCCATCCGTCACCGCTCCTTCGAGCAGCGCGGGGACTACATCGTAGGCCACGACGGTGTGGCCGGCCTTCAGGAGGTTTCGGGTCATGGGCCTGCCCATGATGCCTAGACCGATAAATCCGATTTGAGACACTGTGTATCCTTTCGAAAAACCACCGCTCCCTGACGGTCGCGGCTCTGATTGGCCGACGGTCGCGGCTCTGATTGGGCTCGCGGTTGCGGCTCTGATAGCCAGCACACGGCATCATACTCTACTTCGGGGGCGAAATGCGATCAGCGTACATGCGATTGGGGGCGCGTCGATTTCGGAATGCCCTTGGGATGGCACTCGGCGCACTTCACGTTGTGCACGTTGTGGCGGCTGGAGAGGTTGGAGAAGGTGGTATCCATCTTCTCGACGTCGATGCCGCAGTTGGAAAGGCGAGGGTGGCAGGTCGCACAAGAGGCGCGCGTCTGCTGGCCGTGCTTGAGGTGGCAGGCGAGGCAGCTCAGGCCTTCGTGCACGCCCACGGGAGTGCGGTCGTCGCCGGAGCCGGCGGCGCCTCCGGACAGCGGAGCGTGGCATTGGTAGCAGAGCGCCTGGCGCGGGTCGGGACTGGTAGCGACAGCGCGCGCGCCGTCGAAGATGGCGGGGAGCGGCAGCAGATCGACGGCGAAGTGTTTCTGCTCGCGCCGATCGTAGAGGGCGATGGAGGGGCGCGCGGTTTCGCCGCTGCGCGCAGTGGCGGGGGGCGCCTGCGGCGCGGGCTTGTGGAGCAGTTCGCCTTCACGGTGGAGCTGATGGCAACTGAGGCACGGGATCGCTGGCTGATTGGCGAGTTCAGGCTTCAGCAAGGTCCAAGTTCCCTGAGCGTTCAGCGGGGCGACCAAGTCCCTGATGCCTCCTTCGAAATGCATGCCGTGGCAGCGCAGGCAATCGTCAATCAGCAGACGCTTGGTGTTGTGCGGCGCATCCAGGAAGAGACGTTTATAGGTGGCGCTGTGTCCACCCGATTGCCACTGCGCGAACTCCTGGCGATGGCAGCCGCGGCAGCGTTCCATGAGCGCGGGAATGTCGCGCTGGCCGAGGCGTACGGGATCGTTAAAGCCTTGGCGAACGTGCTGCACGAGGCGGCGCAAATTGCCAAGGTGGAAGCCGGCGTCGAGCGTGGCGAGCTGGCCGTGGCAGGCTCCGCACGAAACTTCCCGATGGCTGGAAGCGTGCCAGGCATCGTAGTTCTTGCGGATTTCGTGGCAGCGCGTGCAACTCTCGCCGGCGTTGTATTCGTAGTAGAGACTGCCCGCGGGCAGGATGCAGACGGCGAAGGCGGCGACGGCGAGCAGCGCGATGCGAGCGGCGCGGCGCGTCATGCGCCACGCCCTTTCCGCGACTGCGCGATGCGTTCGGCGGCGCGGTAGGCGATGGCCATGATGGTGAGCACGGGGTTGAAGCCGCCGTTGGTGACGTGCACGCTGCCATCGATCACGTAGAGGTTGTCGTGGTGGTGGACGCGGCAGAATGGGTCGGTGACGGAGGTGGCGGGATCGCTGCCCATACGGCAGGTGCCGGCCTGGTGCTGGCCTCCGCTGGTGCCTTTGCCGGGGAGCTTTTTCCAGGTGCGAATGGCGCCCGCGGCTTTGAGCCAGGCCTCAGCTTTCTCGGTCATTGCGGTGGCAGTCTCGTTGGTCTTGGGATGCTTGCCGCCGGAAAGGCGGGCGACGGGGAGGCCCCAGAAGTCCTTGATTTTGGGGTCGAGCGAGACGCGCGAATCGGCGATGGGGATCTCCTGCGTGGGTCCTTGAATGGCGATGCTGCGGCGGTACCACTGGCGCATGAATTCCTTGTGGGCAGGCCCCCAGGCGGGCGTGCCGGGCGGGGCCGCGCCGACGAATTGGTAGGGCAGGCGGATGAACTCGTTGGCCAGCATGGCTCCGCCGATCAGGCCGGGGGTGCCGTGATTGAAATCGCTGATGGCGATACTGGCGCCGGGGCCGATGTCGTCATAGGTATCGAAATCGAAGAGGCCCCAGGCGCCGGAATAGCTGTGGCCCTGGAGGTTGCGGCCGACCTGATCGGAGTGGTTGCCGAGGCCGGCGGGGTGGAGCTTGCTGCTGGAATTCAGCAGGAGACGCGCCGATTCGATGGCGGAGGAGGAGACGATTACGATGTCGGCGGTCTGCTCACGGAGCCGATTCTCGGCGTCGTGATAGGCGACGCCTGTGACGCGGCCGCGCGCGTCGGTGAGGATCTGGCGCGCCATGGAGTTGATGCGCAGGTCGCAGTTGCCGGTGGCGATGGCCGTGGGGATGACGGTGTTCTGGGTGCCGCATTTGGCATTGACTTCGCAGGCGAAGCCCACGCACCAGCGGCACTGCATGCAGGGCGGGCGTCCGTTGTAGGGGACGGAATTGCGCAACATCGGGAGATCGAAGGGGTGGAGGCCGAGCTTTTGAGCGGCGGCCTTGAGGATGCCGTACTCGCGATTCGGCGGCACGGGAGGCATGGGGAGCGGCTTGCGGCGCGGGGCGTGGAAGGGATCGGCGGAGACATCGCCGGAGACGCCGATTTCGTACTCGGCCTTCTCGTAGTAGGGTTCGAGATCGGCGTAGGAGAGGGGCCAATCGGCGAGCGTGCTGCCCGCGGGCGAGCCGTAGGTGGACGCCATGCGGAAATCTTTTTCGTGGAAGCGCCACGCCTGCGCTCCGTAGGTGAAGGTGCCGCCGCCCACGCAGGCGGCGTTATTGCTGTAGCCTCCTTCGCTGGGAAGGACGACGCGCGGGTTGCCGTTGAGATCGACGGCGACCCGCGGATTGCGGTCTTCGTCGGGGCCGGAATTGTTGCCGAGCGGGGAGGTGCGCTGATTGCGGAGGTCGTCTTTGCGGCAATCGGCGGCGGTGTACCATTGGCCGCGTTCGAGGAGGACGACGCTGAGTCCGGCGGTGGCGAGTTCCTTGGCGACGACTCCGCCGCCCGCGCCCGCTCCGACGATGACCGCATTCACATGTTTGAGTGCCATGTGTCAGGCCCCCCGCTTGGGAAATTCGTAGCGATTGCGTCCGCGGATTGGAATGACGGGCACGCCGAGCATGCGCCAGCTTATGGCGTCGCGATTCCCGCCGTGGCGCGGGTCGCCGTAGTAGCCCTGCATGGTGTGGGCGATGACGGTGGTGAAGAAGCGTTTCGGCGCCCCATCGAGGGATTGGAGGAGGGCTGCCTGGCGAGGCGCGTCGAGATCGGCGAATGAGGGGACACCGAGGCCGACGGCGATGCGGTTAAGTTCGGCGAGTCCGGTACGGTAGGCGTCGCGCTGGCGGCGGTAGGGGCCGATGAGTTGGCGGTCGATGAAGTTGACGACGCCGGCCCACGAGGCGCCGGGCGTCTGGTCGGTGGGGATGATTTGCTCGCAGAGTGCCGCAAGGGTTTCGCCTTCGGCGATGGTGAGGAAGCGCCACGGCGATTTGGGGCCGCCGCAGGAAATGAGAGCGCCGCCCGCCGAGGCCGCTCCGGCGATCCGCAGAAACTTGCGTCGCCGTAGAGAATTGATGGAATGGTCGCTCAAGACTCGAACATAGCGCCACTCATTTCGGATTTCCACCACCTGATTACCGATTCGACGGCGCGATACCGGTGGGCAGGTGAGGCGCGGGGAGCTCGGGGACGGGGTTTGCGGGGGCGTCCGGGAGAGATGACGGAACGAAGCCGCCTATCGGAAATAGCCGTTGATATCGAGGATCAGGTTGGTGTTACTGCTGGCGATGGCAGTCACGACGCCGTTTGTCCCCGCAGTTATCAGTGCGGCATTGGCGACGATCGAGGCGTCGGAGGCATTGAGCGTAGATACCGTGGGCTGGCTGCCTGAGCCCCACAGAGTGAGAAAGCCGAGACTCGCGGGCGGCACCACGGTGGCGTTCAGCGAAAACGCTTTGGCATCGGCGGGAATGCCGCACGTGGATGCCACCTGGAACGTGCGGTTGACGCTGCCGGTGAGGCTGGGCGCCGAGACGTTGCGCGTATCGGCGACGCGGCACGGGGTGGCGGTGTAGAAATCGAGCGCGCCGGGCGCGCCGGGAGGCGCGAAGTAGCCATTGATGTCGATGATGAGGTTGGCGGGGTTGCTGGCGAACACTTCGATGGAACCGTCGGTGCCCGCCGGAACAATCGCCATGTTGGCGGTGGTCGTGCCGGTTGGCGCATTCAGCGTGGAGACGCTGGGCTGGCCTTGCCCGGTGGGCCAGGTGCTGAGGAAACCAAGGCCGCCGCTGGGCAAAACGGTCATATTGAGCGCGTAGGCCTGTGCCGTGGCCGGAATCCCGCAAGTGCCGCTAAGGATTGGGAAGGAGCGTGCGACGCCCGCATCCAGAGCGGGACCGCCAAAGAGGTTGACGGTGAACCGCGTGTCGGCGATGCGACAGGGTGTGACCGGGTAGAAGGCGAGATTGCTGCTGCCGCTGGCGGGCACGAAATAGCCGTTGATATCGATAATGGCGTTTGTCGCATTGCTGCCGAACAGGGTGACGGCGCCGTTGAGGCCGGCGGGCACGATTGCGGCATTGGCTTTCACACGGCCATCGGTGGAGTTCAAGGTGGAGACGGACGGCTGGGGCTGACCTGCCGGCCAGACCGAAAGGAATCCGAGAGGCCCGATCGGTACCACGGTCAGATTGAGCGAGAAGGCCACGGCGTTGTCGGGGATGCCGCAGAAGCCGGCGATAGCGAAGTCGCGGGGCGTTGATGCGACCAGGGCAGGCGCGGACACGTTGCGCGTGTCGGCGATGCGGCAAGGGGTGACGGGTACGAAGCGGAGTCCGGGGCTCACAGTGGCCGCGGCTTGAAGAATGCCGAAGGTCGCGTTGCCCGCCGTGACGGTGGCTGAGCGCGCAGTGGCGTTGGGGTTGGCAGCGACATTGTAATTCACGGTGGCACTGCCGAAGACCGTACCGGTGGTGACGGTGACGAAGGTCTTATTGGTGACGGGAGTCCAGCCGCAGGCGTTGGCGACGAGGACCACGAAGGAGCCCGAAGCGGCGGTCTGCGAGTAAGACGACACTACGGGCGGTAGGATTGCAAACGAGCAGGTGGCGATGAGGGTGCTGTCGGTCTGCGTGACCGGCTGCGCACCTCCGCCGGAGACGGTGGCGGAAGGGATGAGCGGCGTGGCGGCAGTGAGCGAAACGTTGACGGTCGCGGTGATGGATGGGTAAGGGAGACCCGGCGGCGGGGTGTCGCTGCGGGAACACGTATTCCCGGCGCAGGTCCAGCCAGTGCCGCCCATGGACACCAGCGTCATGCCGGCGGGGACGGTCTCGGTAATCGTAACTGTGCCGAGGGTGGGTCCGCCCGAGTTGCCGGCCGCGATGGAATAGGTGGCGCCATTCTGGCCCTGGTAGAAGCTACCGGAGTGGGTGTGGGTGAGGGACAGCACCGCGGGAGGCGGGACGGTGAGGTGAAGGACGTCGTAGCGGGCGTCAGTCGGCGTGCCCGCTACGGTCACGCAAGTGACAGGGATGGCCGCGCTGCCGGCTCCCGTGACCAAGCCTGGGCTGCAGGTTTGGTTCCCGCCATACGCGGATACCAGCGTGACGGTGGAGTTGCTCGCCGAGAGTCCGGTAAAGGTCATGTTGTAAGTGCCGGTGTCCGAACGGTTGCCGGCGATTGCGCCGCCCGTATTCAAGCTGTAAGAGGCATTGGGCGTGTAGGCAGATGCGGCGGTATCGTTCGCCCAAGCATACGCGCCAGAGGTCTGATCCGAGGCGACGTTGACACCGAAGGCTACATCGGTGAAGAAACTCACGAGGAAATGCGTGTCCATGGGAGCTCCGGCGGGGCTGTAGCACCCAATGTTGATCGCCAGTGGAGCACCGGACCACGCTATTGGATTGCAGTAGGCAGTGTCGAAACCGGAAGCAGTGACGAGCACGCTGCCGCCGTTTGGCGGCAGCGTGAAGCCGGCCAAAGTGGCGGTATAGAGCCCTGTGCCGGTACGGTTGAGGGTGATACCGGCGCCGCGAGAATTCCAACTCCAGTTGGCCGGGGGAACATAGTCGGTTGCCGGGGTATTCTGATCGTTCCAAAAATAGGCGTCGAACCAGGCGGTGGCGGAGGCGCGGGACTCACGGTAGAAGAGGGCGTTGAAACCGCTATCGGCGGCAGTGCCGGTGAGATCGCGGCAGGCGATCTGTTGGGAGATATCGGCGCCGTTAGAGGTGTAAGTTTGCGACTTGCAGCGCACCGTCGTGCTAGTGCTGGTGACGTGAGTCATGCCGCCCGAACCATTGCCGACTCCCGGGTAGGTAATGACGTACTGCCCGGCACTGGTGCGCGAGACCGTGTTGATTGCGCCGCTGGAGTTGAAGCTATGCGACGGGTCGAGGGTTCCGTCCGGGGCGGCCGAGACCCACGCCTTGGCGCGGGGCTGCGCGTGCAGAGCGCAAGTGGCTGCGAGCAATATCGAGCACGTGAAAACGATCCGAGGGGACTGGGACATCTGCCGGCTCCTGTTATCTTCAAGTGGTCCTGACAGTATACAGGGTTGGCCGAGTTTACGAGCGAGCCTTGCACCGACTGAAGCCGGTGCGCAGACTAAAGTCCGCTTCACAAAGACTGGAACGAGCAGGCTAGCTAAGAACCGTGGCACTTCTTGTACTTCTTGCCGCTGCCACAAGGGCAGGGGTCGTTACGGCCCGTTTTGGCTCCACTTACGACCGGGGCGGCTGTGCCGCCGTCGCTGCCTAAGAATTGCAGGGCTTCCATCTCGCGCTCTTTCTTGCGCTCGATGTTGCGGGTGAAGTCCTCCATCTTGGCCTTGGCCACCTGACGCTGCAACTCGTTGGGGTCGGGCTGGGGAGCTACGTCGATTGCCTCGTCCTCTTCCTCATCTTCATCGGGGAACGGCAGCACGGGGCCGCTGTGAGTATTGACCTGAAGGAAGTAAAGATAGCGCACCGACTCGTCTTCGATGCGATCCATCATGGCGGTGAAGAGTTCGTAGGACTCCTTCTTATATTCGACGAGAGGGTCCTTCTGGCCATAGGCGCGGTTGCCGATGCCCTGCTTCAATTCGTCCATCGACAGCAGGTGGTCTTTCCACTGGTTGTCGATGACCTGCAACATGACGATGCGCTCGGTCTGCCGCATGACATCGGGGCCGACCAGGTCTTCCTTCTCTTCGTATCTCTTTTGTAACTCGTCGAAGATGTGATCTGTCATCTCCTGGCGACTTAGATTGCCTAATGCCTTGATATCTATCTTATGACCGAATTGAGTTAGTATGTCGTTGCGGAGAGTGGCTAAATCCCAGGTGTCGGGATGCTTGTCATCGGCGCAATGGCGGTCGATGAACTGTTCGATGATGCCCTGCACCATCTCCATGACGTGGGCCTTCTGGTCCACGCCTTCGAGCAACTGGCGGCGCTGGCCGTAGACGGTCTGGCGCTGTTTGTTGTTGACGTCGTCGTACTCCAGTAGGTGTTTGCGGGCCTCGAAGTTCTGCGCTTCGACGGCCTCCTGTGCCTTGCGAATCCGGTTGGTGATCATCTTGGATTCGATCGGCACATCCTCTTCCATGCCGAGGCGGAGCATG
>JBDTPR010000138.1:0-12173 GCA_039932635.1 Candidatus Solibacter sp. | reverse complement strand
AGCTATCGCCCAGGTCCATGTTATGGCAAATGGCCACCATCACGCGCCCGCGGTCGTCGTAGATTCCGCGCCAGTGCGGAGCCTTGCCGGTTTCGCCCTTCTCGTAGGTCAGGCCCGTGTCGAAAATGATCGCGCCCGGGACCTGATAGCGATCGTCCAGATCGTAAATCGTGTGGAATATCGGATCGTTGTTGGGTATGTCCACCACCGGCCGGCCGGGTAAGACCCGCTGCATGCTCTCCATGAAGACATCCCACTCGATCTGCCCGTGGAAGTCGTCGCACATGAAAAATCCGCCGCGCATCAGGTATTCGCGCATCGCCCGAGCCTGCGTGTCGCTGAGACTCCAGTGGCCCACTTCCACCCCGTACAGGAACGGCCAGTCGTAGGCATCGCCATCGTCCAGATTGATTACCTGCTCCACGCTCCGCGCGTGGATTCGCGACAGCCGGCGCACCGCCTGCGACAGGTGGCGGTCCGACCGCGGATAGTCGAACGCCCAGTTGGATGCGCCTTCGGTCCACGTACCCGCCATCTCGAAACCGCCGTACATACGCCCCACCGGGGGGTACATCAGGCGGCCGAACGACCACTCGCCCTGCTCCTGGAAATCGGGCGGGATCGGAAAGCGGTCGTAGCCTTCCACCGTGGTATACACGCGGAACGGCCGCTGGAAAGCAAATACAGCGGAGACCACAGCCAGCGTCGCGACCGTTACAATTCCAACGCGACGAAGTTGATTAGGAAAATGCACCGGGCTACCCACAGGATACTACGCTCGCTGCGCCGATTCGTTTGACGCCGCAGCGCAAGAGCGTCGTAGCAGGCGCCGGCCGGGGCAGGGAAGCGCTTGCCGTTGCAGCATGTTACCTTCTTGGGCATGACTTCGCACTCCTCCCTATCCCGCAGGGGATTCCTGGCCGCGGCTGCCGCGGCGGCGCCCCTCGCCCTGTCCGCCCAAAACAAGAAAATCCCGGTCGGCATCGAAATGTATTCGGTCCGCGACGAGATGACCAAAGACACCCTCGCCACCGTCCGCGCCATCGCCAAGATGGGCTACGAAGTGGCCGAATTCTACGGGCCTTACTACTCCTGGACCCCGGAAATGCTCAAAGACGTCCGCAAGGTCCTCGACGATACCGGCATGCGCTGCCTTTCTACCCACAATGACGCGCGCAACTTCCGCCCCGAGGGCATCCAGAAGGCGATCGATTACAACAAGACGTTGGGCTCCAAGTACGTTGTCATGGCCAGTTCGCCCCGGGTGGAAAACCTCGAAGGCTGGAAGGGCGTGGCCGACATTCTCGCGCAGTCCATGGATAAGTTGCGCGCCGCCGGACTCCGCGCCGGGTATCACAATCACCAGACGGAGTTCAAACCGCTCGAGGGCAAGCGCCCCGTCGAAGTCATCGCTGCCAATACGCCCAAGGACGTGATGATGCAGTTCGATGTCGGCACATGTGTCGAAGTGGGCCAGGACCCCATCGCCTGGATCAAAGCCAATCCTGGCCGCATCAACTCCCTGCACCTCAAGGATTGGGCCCCCGGCGCGCCCGAAGATAAGGAGAAGGGCTACCGCGTGGTCTTCGGCGAAGGCGCTGTCCCGTGGCAGCAGGTCTTCGCGGCCGCCGAATCCGTCGGTGGCGTTGAATTCTACCTCATCGAGCAGGAAGGCAGCCGTTTCCCGAGTCTTGAGACTGCCCAGCGCTGTCTCGCTAACTATAAGAAGATGCGCGCGTAGCGGTCCCGCTGCCCGCCTTCTTCTCCGCGGAACCCAAGGTGGCGGTGATCGCCTGAAACAGGTCTGCCCGTTTCATCGGCTTGGAAATGAAGCCATCCATGCCGGCTGCCAGGCAGACCTCGCGGTCGCCGCGCATTGCATTTGCGGTAAGCGCGATGATCGGAATCCGCGCGCCGGTACACATCTCGGCGCGCCGTATCTCCGCTGTCGCTTCCAGTCCGTCCATCATCGGCATCTGCACGTCCATCAAAATTACGTCGAATTTCTGCGTACCGCACGCGTGCACCGCCGCGCGCCCGTCTGCCACACAGGTCACCAGGCAGCCTACACTTTCGAGCAGGCGCTGCGCCAGCATACGGTTCACCGCGTTGTCCTCCGCCAGCAGCACATGCAGGCCGGCAGGTAAGGGCGTCTCGGAGAGCGCTTGACCGAGTGCGGCCAGTTCCGTGCCGGATCCCCCCACTGCCTCGATCGTGAAGTAGAACGTGCTGCCTTCGTCCGGGCAACTCTCGCACCAGATTCGACCGCCCATCATGCCTACCAGCCGCCGGCATATGCTCAGCCCCAGTCCGGTGCCGCCGTAGCGCCGCGACGTCGATCCATCCGCCTGCAGGAACGGCTCGAAGATCAGCGCCTGCTTCCCCGCCGCGATCCCGATCCCTGTATCGCGAATCTGGAACTCCAGCCGGTATTGACCCTTCCCCGCGACTTGCGCATCCACTACCACTCCGACAGAGCCCTTCTCCGTGAATTTCACCGCATTTCCGGCCAGATTCAACAGCACCTGCCGCAGTCTTCCCGGGTCCCCCCGCAAGTGCCGCGGGACGCTCGGCGAGATGTTCTGCCACAAGTTCAGCGCTTTTTGTCCGGCCATCACATCCAGCGTCGCCAGCGTATCGCGCAGCAGGTCTTCCAGATCGAACTCGACGCATTCCAAAAGCAGCTTGCCCGCCTCGATCTTGGAGAAATCCAGGATGTCGTTGACCACCACCAGAAGTGAATCCGCCGAGAGTTTCACCAGCCGCAGGCAGTCCGACTGGTCCTCTGAGAGCGGCGTCTGCAGTACCACCTCGGTCATGCCCATGATCCCGTTCAACGGCGTGCGAATCTCGTGGCTCATGTTGGCCAGGAATTCGCTCTTCGCCCGTGCCGCCTGTTGGCTGACAGCCAGCAGGTGCTCGATCTCCACCTTCTGTTCTTCAACGATAGCTTTCTCGTGTTCGGCGCGATTCTTCTCCTCCAGCGCGCGCCGCTGCTCAATCACCAGTTTGTGCGTCCGGTCTTCCACCGCGCGCTCCAGTTCGAGCTGCCTGCCCAGGATGCGGCGTACCCGCCACGCCCACAAACCACAGGCCATCAGGGTCGCCAGCACCACGGCTCCGGTTCGCGCCCACCACGTGAGCCACCAGGGCGGCAACACGCGGAACGACAAGCGCGCCACGGCCCGATTCCATTTGCCTTCCTCGACGCCGGACTGTACTTCCAATGTGAATGCGCCCGGCGGCAGCCCGGCATAATACGCCTCCGCCTGCTGCGTCTCCGTCCACGTCGGGTCGAGTCCCACAAGCCTATGCCGGAACCGCACTTCGGCCTCATTGATGAAGGTGAGCGCGGCGAACTCCGCGGTGAACGACCGCCGTGCATAGGGCGCCTCGATCGGCCGGTTCCCCAGCGCGCCGTTCAGGTCGATCGCGCCGCTGCCAAACCGCACACCGGTCAGCATCACAGGGAACTCCGACGGGCGCTCGCCGGCCGCACCGGGATGCAGGAAATGTGCCAGGCCCTTGCTGGTGCCCACCCACACGCTACCGTCCGCATCGTCGAAGAATGCATTGTGATCGCAATCGTTGATGGGCAATCCGTCGGCTTTATCCAGGTGCTGCCAGCGCTGCCCGTCCCACCGGTCCACTCCCTTGTCAGTGCCCACCCACAGCCAGCCGCGCCGGTCGAAGCGCACGAAGTACGTCTTGGCCGCGCGCAGGCCGTCTTTGGCCCCGAAATGCCGCGCGCGCATCCGGTCGCCGTCAAACTCCAGCCGGCTGATTCCGATCGGGTCGCGATAGCCCACCCACAATGCTCCGTCGGGACCTTCCGTGAGATAGGCGACGCTGTTGTGCAGCAGGCCCTCGGTAGTCGTAAACTGCCGCCAACGCCCGTTCTCCAGCCGGCTGATGCCGCGCGCGGTGCCTACCCAAATCCGCCCGCGCGTGTCGGCGAGGATGGCATAAACCACGCGTTCCATATCAGTCGCCAGCATCACCGGCTCAAACCGTGTTCTCCGCGCCTCGCGCTTCCCAACATAAAGCCCTGCCCCGGTCCCTGCCCAAACCCTGTCGCTCGCATCCACTGCCAGGCTGTACGAAAACGGGTTTGCCAACCCGGATTCTTCCCCGAAATGCTCCGCTGAACCCGACCGGGGGTCGAAATGAAAGACTCCTCCAGGCCCCTGTCCGACCCACCATGAGCCGTCGCGCCCAGCCGCCAGGGATAGCGTCTCGCCGATCCCCAGCAGAGGGTGTTTCCATGCCTGCCAGCGGTTCTCTCTCCGTACGAATCGCGAGATCCCCGCCTGCGTGGCCGCCCAAAGTTCGCCGTCCAGGTCGCGTCCCAGAGCCCAAACCACGTCGTGGCTCAAGCCCTCCGCTTCCGTCCAAGTCTCGGCGTTCTTGTACCCCAACCAGCGGACAATTCCCGCGCCATCCAACGCGAGCCACGCCGAGCCTTCGCGATCCTGCAGGAAGTAGTCCACCGACGCGCTTGGCAATCCGTTGGCCTTACGGGTTAGCGTCCACCCCTTGGGCCCGCGCCGCGCCAGTCCCTGCGCCGTCGGAACATAAATCTCGCCATCGCGGTCCATTTGTACCGTCGGATTGCGCGAGCAAGCGGGCAGCCCGTCATCGACCCTCGTGAATCTCGCCGCCCCCTGGGCCCGCGCGATCAGCCCGGTATAACTGCGGGCCCACAATGTTTTCTGTTTATCGAGCAGCAGCCCGCGCCAGCTGTCCTTCGGCACGCCTGCCGCGGTTACCGGCCGCGCCTGCCCGTCCTCCAAACGGCAAAGTTCCAGTCCGCAGCCATACCAGATACGCCCTGGCGCTTCCACCGCGACAGAATAGACGTGCTGCGCTCCTTTTCCCCCGCTTGCCACCGCGACCAGCCGGAATTCACGCCTGCCCATCGGCAGAGCCGGCGGCGACACCACCAGGCCTCGCGGCGAACCCAGGTACAAGGTTCCCGCGGAGTCCGAATCCATCGCCATGACACCCGACCCCGGCCCCGTGCGCACAAGCTCGAACGAGTCGCCGCGCAGTCGTGCCAGGCCTTGATGTGTGCCCACCCAAATCTCGCCGCTCGCAGACTCATGCAATGCCGTAATCTGCGGCGAGGGGAGCCCCTGTGCCTTGCCATAGGCGCGGAAACGCCGCCCGTCGTACCGGAAGAGCCCGTTCTCCGTTCCTACCCACAGGAACCCTATTCGGTCCTGCATCAGGCAGTAGACATCCAGATTCGTCAGGCCTTCATCCTGCCCGTACTCTTTGAAGCTGTAGCGCTGCCCCTGCACCACGCTCACGCAGAGTCCCAGGATCACCAGCACGCGGATGAATGCGCCCGTCAACACTCCGTCTTATCGGTAGTCTGCTGGAAAACTTTAGGGGCAGGGCGTACCTCCGGAATAGCTCGCCCTTCGCCGGCATCCTAATAGACACGCAACGGATCAGGTCCCGCGAGCGCCCGGCGCCTTCGCCACGCTGGGGATGTCCGCTTAAAACATCCGATCCTGTTTCTTTAAATTCCCCAGCGGAGTTGAAATATTCGCCACCGCGAAGGCAATCCGGAAGTCATTCCGCGCCCCTAAACTGGACCCGATATTATACCGGTGGAACTGCACGCTCAGCCCGCAGCAATTCGTATTGTAAGTAACCTGCGAAGTCGTGTATTGAATCGAGCCCTGCTTGATGTCGTAGATCGCTTCCGACGCTGCATTGAAGCCCCGGTGATTCGGATCGCCGAAACCCCCGCGCACGCGGAACTGATTCGCCGCCGCAGTCACCGCCGGATCCGTATGCACCATGTCGTGGCCCGCCGACACGAAATACTTGTTGGCGAAACGATAGTCCACCGCCAGGCTGCTATCGGTGATCGCGCTGAAACGTGGATCGTAGTCCGTCTGCCAGCGGAACGAGAGGCCGTTCATCGGAGTCACGCGCATGACGCTCGCCACGGGCGATGTGCTCCGCGGACCCACCAGAAACGCGTAGGCCGCAAGGTCCGCGCTCGGTCCGATCACGTTGCGCTGCCCCGGCACCAATGCCCCGCCGAACGTCGTATCGAAGTAGCGCTTCTGGAAGACTTCCCAACTGAAAATCTCCTCCACGGAATTGCCGCGCCGCGCGTAAATCCGGTTGGCTACCGAAAGCAGCAGCTCATTCGTATTGGTTGCCAGATCGTTCTCGTCGAAGCGGATGTAGCGCGTATAGTTATCGCCGATCCCGGTGACATACCGGTAAGTCACACGCGGCTCGATCACGTGCTTCAACTTATCGCCGAACGCCGTTTTCTTATCGAATACGCGCGCCAGCGAGGGCAGTAACACATCCACCGAGAAATCGCGCGCGCTGCGTACGATATTCGTGCCTACCACGAGATACCGATCCTGATAGGGAGACTGTGCCTCTCCGTAATAAGTCTCCTGAATCCCGAAACTCGGCACAATATGTATACCTGCCCAGTGGAAGGCTCCCGTGACCCTCGGCGAGATGCTCGACCGGTTCATAAACTGTCCGGTCTGGTAAGTATCCACCAGAACCGTGTTGTCCTTATTGAAGACCGGCTCCGAACGGTACAGCAATCCCGCCGACGAGTTGAACGAAAAGTAGAACGGCAGCTGATTCCAGATGCGCCGGTTGCGGCTCCCGAATTCCACCTCGGGGAGTTTGCGAATCGTCACCGCGTTCGACACATAGTGGGGCGAGGCTTCCCCGGGATCCGTAATCGGGATTTCCGACGACTGGAAATTCTGCAGCCGCGCAAAGATCGCATTCACCGTGTATGTCGACCAATTCCGGTTCGCGAAACCCACTGAGTGAATTTCCGACCCGATGATGTCGGAATACGATTCGCTCCATTCCTGACGGAAGCGGAACGATGAAATGTAATTGATGTTCGCCTTCGCCGTCCAGCCCTTCCCCAGATTGCTCTGGCCCACAGCCAGCAGGCTGATCCCGCTGAATTTCTGCGGCGGCGTGCCCGAGTCCGGCGCGCCCCGGTCCTGCACGCCGTACAGGATCACATCGTAATCGGTGCCCGAGCGCGGTTTGCCGCGGTAATCCACATGATGCACCATGCCGCGCGACGTGTAGTATTGCCCGCGATACGTCAGATCGTTGCTGCGATTGATCGCCCAGAAATAGCCCGCGTGCACCATCCAGCCGCGCCGCGAACTGTGCCCGATCAACGGCAGCAGCAAGCCGCTCTTGCGCGGCTCCTTTTCCAGCGAATGATAGAAGAACGGCGTGAAGAACAAGGGCATCTTGCGCACGATAAACGTGCTGTCGTGTGCAATCACGCGCTGCCCCGGAATGATGTCGAAGCTTCTGCCGCGCAGTCGCCACCAGGGCACCGGAACCTTGCAGTTCGTGATGAACCCGTCGTGTAGCACATACTTCGTGCCCAGCCGCTCCGCCCATTCGCCCTCGAAATGAAAGGGATTGTTGGTGGTCAGCATCCCGGGCTTGGCGATGATATGCGGCTGCGTCTCGCCGATCACGTCAAAGAAGCGGCCCGTCTTGTCATCCGTGTTGTAGGTGACGTGGCCGGCCCACATCTTCATGTTCCGGGCGAAATCGTGGAAGTAGACATGACCGCTCGCCCGCACATCCCCGGTGTCCTGGTCGAAATCAATCTCGTCCGCCCGGAACAGCAACTCCGAGCTTTCGATCTCCGCCGGAATCCCCGGCGATCCGCGGAGCTTGTAAACATGCCCCTCAATGTCCTGCGTCCGGAAGCGCAGGTTCCATTCTCCCGCCGTCAGCGTCTTGGGCGGGATCGCGGGCGGCCTCTCGGTATCCGATGGGGGATTTACCTGAGCCGCGCCGCTAGCAGCTAAAATCAGTCCAGCCAACACGCTAAGGAAGAAATGACACCTAACGGTTGAAGATTTTCCGTGACAAGGCCGAAGCAATATGCTTAGATCTATGAGAGAGCGTTTCAGGCAGGGCCTCAAAGCTTGAAGCTAACACACTTCTGGCGGAGCGGGCGTTCCTGGGGTTCGGAAGTGGTATTCGACCCGACAACGTAACGAAATCGACATGACTTGTAGCTACTGTGGGACCCGGAATTCAGATGGCGAGCACCGCTGTACGCGGTGCGGGCGCAAGCCTGAAGACGCGATGGGCGGAAATTATTCCGTGAATGGCGCGCTCGCCGAACAGCTCAAGCCATCTCCCCGCATGCGTCTGGTGGAGCGCCAGCCCGATTTCTCCGAGCACGAAGAGCCTAACCTCTCGCAAGCCATTCAGGGAACCCTGTTCCAGGCCTCCAACGTGATCTCCATGCCTCCGCGGTTGGAGCCGAAGCCTCGCGTTCGCCCAGACGGTCCCACCAAGCCAACGACATCCAGAACCACCACCCGCCGAGCCAAGCCTGTACCGGAAGGGCAGGGCACGCTCGATTTCCTGCCGCCCGCGCCGGCCAAGCCCCGGCAGTTGGGCACCAGTGTAGAAGCGGTCATTTATTGCGAAGCTCCGGTCGCCTCCACGCTCCATCGCGCCGTAGCCTGTGCCCTCGATTGGGCGATGGTAGTGATTGCCTACGCCGCTTTCCTCGGAGTTTTTTCCGCTCTCGGCGGCGAGTTCCAACTCACGCGCGCCAACTTGACTATGTTCGGCGGTATGTTCCTGCTTACCGGTTTCACCTACGGGTTTCTCTTCGCATGGGCCGGTGTGGAAACTCCGGGCATGCTCTGGGCGCAACTGAAACTCACCACGTTTGACGGCTTCCCGCCGGATCGCCGCCAGCGCATGGTGCGCTTCATCGCTTCCAGCCTCAGCCGCACGACCATGCTCGGCCTTCTGTGGTCCCTGGCCGACGAAGAAAGCCTCGCCTGGCACGATCACATCTCGCGCACCTTCCCCACACAGCGCGATTCCCGCACCCTGGTCTTCCGCGACCAATAGTTCGATTACTCCGCACCGACGCGCGCACACACCGACTCGCGCGGACGCCAAGCAGAGCCGCGACCGTGAGGGAGTGGTTGCTAACTTGCCTTGAGACCCTGCATACCGACCGCGCCCTTACGGTCGCGGCTCTGATGAGCGCTCACAATAATGCTCAGATTTCGAGGGAGCGCACGGTCGCGCCACTGATGAACCTACTTCGCTTCCACCACCTTCAACGGGCTATCCAACTTAAACGTCAGCACCGTCTCCGCCGGCACCTTGATCGAGCCTTTCGTGACAATCTGCGTGATCGCGCCCGCACCGGCGCCCGCCCCCGCTCCGATCGCCGCACCCTTCCCGCCGCCCGCAATTGCCCCGATAATCGCGCCCACCGCCGCGCCGCCTCCCAGGAACGTGCCTGTCCGCTTATTTGCGCCGACCCCGTTCCGCCCCTTCTGCGAAATGTCCGACGCATCCAACTCGTACTGCTGACCGTCGATCGACACCGACACCAAATCCAGCACGAGATCGCTCGCGCCGCGAATCTTCCCACCCTTGGTCGCGGACTTGATCACCAGGCGCGCATTCGAACCGCGCGGGATCACGATGTCGCCATCGGCATCCTTCACATCGCTCGCGATCTCGGCCGCGTACACCTGTCCCTCCACCGCCTTTGAAGAATCGATCGTCTCTTCATTGCGCACCGGAATGCTCGTCCCCGCGGCCAGCACGTTCGACTTGCTCACCACCGCCGCGGCCCGAGGATGGAAGTGCTCTTCGTGGGTAGGCTCCGGAGCGGGAGGCGCAGGCGCGATTCCCGTCGCTGCCTTCTCGGCCGGTTGTACAGCTGTCGCGACCTCGCCGTAATCCACGCGCCGCACATCCTTCATGGGAATGGTGCGGCTCCCGCCGCCATCCAACTGCAACGTAATCTCCGCCGGCGTGGATACCGACACGGCGCCAGAGGCGCGCGACCCGTCGCGCATAACCACCGTCGCGTGCGGCAACTCCGCCACCGTGATCGCCGCCTCCGGCTGTTTCGCGCAAGAACTCAGGAACGCCGCCGACATCGCGGTAAGGATTAGGACATTTCGTCGCATAGCCAAGTATAAGACACCGGTGTCCAATATTTCCAACGCTCCCGGCATCCACCCCGTCTAAACCGCGAAATCGAAAATAGAGAGAATGGTCGAAGCGAGCCCAGCGCCGTTGATTCAAACCGCGGACCACAGGGAATATACCAACGAGAGCCAACTGCTGGCAGCCTGCCGCCGGCGCGAGATCTCCGCGTTCGAACAGGTCTTCCAGGATCACAGCCCGCGGCTGAAGAGCATCGCCTGTCAACTCCTCGGCAATCGATCCGACGCCGAGGACGCAGTGCAGGAAACATTCCTCAAGCTCTACCGCGGCATCGATAGTTTTCACGGGCAGTCCAGTCTCGGCACCTGGCTCTGCCGCATTCTCATCAACGCCTGCCACGACCAGCAGCGCAAGCGTCAACGCGAGGCCGCGCCGCCGGAGGCAGAATCCGGCGCGCCCCTGAAGACTCATCTGCCCCTGAAGGTGGCGCTGCAGCAGGCGCTCCAGCGCATTCACCCGCGCCACCGCATGGTCTTCCTCCTCTTCGTGGTCGAAGGTCTGACGCACGCCGAGATCGCCGCCGTCGTGGAGGTCCCCGAGGGCACCTCCAAGGCATGGCTGTTCGAGGCCAAAAAGGAATTGAAACGCATGCTCACCCCTCATCCCGGACCGGAGACACGGCCATGATTCTCGAATGCGGCGATCTGGAACGCGCCCTGCGCACCCCGGAACTGATGCCCGATATGCGCGCCCATGCCGAGCGCTGCCCCGCCTGTGCCGCCGATCTGCACCTCTGGGAATCCATCTCCCACACCGCGCCCGCGCTGCACGAGGAATGGGAGAGCCCGTACCTCTGGAGCCGCATTCAGGCCAACCTGGCCGCCGAGCCCGACACCCGCGCGCCGCGCCTCAACCTCTTCCGCTGGGCGCTGGCCGCGGCCGCGCTCCTCACCCTCGCCACGTTCACTTTGCAACCTTGGAAACTCGGCCGCCCCGCCAATCGCGAACTTATGACAGAGAGCGCCCTGGCCGACGTGCAGCAGGCCGAAAAGGCCTACGCGCAATCCATCGAACGTCTCTCCGCCCTGGCCACCCCCAAGCTCGAGGGCGCCACTTCGCCCATCGCCGCCGCCTATCGCGAGAAACTCGTGCTGCTCGATGCCGGCATCGCAGATCTCAAACGCGCCATCGAACTCAACCGCTTCAACACTCATCTGCAAGCCGAACTGGCCTCGCTCTACCGCCAGAAGCAACAGACTCTACAGGACTGGATACAAGATGCGAATCGCAATTAGTTTTCTCTCCCTCTGCGCCCTGGCCGCCGCCTGGCCCGCTCGCGAAGAGGTCAAGCGCGACTTCCAGAAGTCCGCGGCACTGCCCGCCGGCCGATCGTTGCGCGTCGAGCATTCCCAGGGCAGCGTCACCATACGCGCCCAGGCGAAGAACGAAGTCGCCGTGCAGGCCGCCATACGCTGCTCCGCCGACAACGCCGAGACCGCGCGCCGCTATTGCGATCAGATTCAGATCCGCGTGGAAGAGAACGGCGCCGGCGTCACCATACGCACCGATTATCCGCGCAACGAAACCCGCAATCTCTCTTACTCCGCCAACCTCGAAATTCAAATGCCCGAGACCGCTCCGCTCGAACTGCGCAATCGCTTCGGCCACGTGACGGTGCACAAACTGCGCGCCCCCGCCTACATCAACAACAGCAACGGCAACGTGCTCTTCATGCAGACCGCCGGACGCCAGCGCATCGAGAACTCGTTCGGCAACGTCGAAGTCGTCACCAACGATGGCGACCTCACGATCGTCAACGGCAACGGCTGGGTGCGCGCCAGCGAGATCTCTGGCGCCGCCGAAATCACCAATCGCTTCGGCGAGATTCGCGCCTCCAACATCGGCAAGACCATTACCGTGCGCGGTGGCAACAGCAAGGTCGATATCGAACACGTCAATGGCCTCGCCAACATCTCCAACACGTTCGGCGACGTGCGCGTGTGGGATGCCAAGGGCGATCTCACCGTGCACAACCAGAACGGCCGCGTCGATGCCAACACGGTAGCCGGCATTGCCGACCTCCAGACCACCTTCGCCGCCGTCAAGTTCACCGGCATTGGCAAATCCGTGCGCGTGCTGGCCGAGAATTCCGCCGTCAACGGCGATACCGTCGGCGAGTCCGCGACCGTGCAGAC
>JBDTPR010000137.1:0-12187 GCA_039932635.1 Candidatus Solibacter sp. | reverse complement strand
GCACCATCGACATCACCGCGTCGCGCTCCCGGTCGGGGAAGGGAATCCGCTTCAGCGCCAGTAGGCGCGTGATCCACGGAAACGCGCCGCCGTCATCCAGGCGCGCCAGTTTGCCGTCCGCCGAGAGGAAGCCGCCTTCCACAATCAGGTCCGGGCGCGCCAGTTCCATGCGCTCCTCGGCGCGCCGCAAACTCCCGGTGATCTTCCACTGGTCGCGATCGTCCTGCCGCACATCCAGCCACAGCTTCCAAGCCTCGCCCTCGTCCCACGCGAGCGGGTTCAGGACCGTTGACCCCGGCTTGCGCACGAACAGCCTCCCCGTGCCCGCGATCATCGGGATGATGCGCACCGCCAGGGGGTAAGGAACCGCCTTCCTGGCCGCCGATCCGGTCGCCCCGGAGTACGCATAGATGTAGTATTCCTGCCCGCCCAGAATCGATGCGATCACCTCCGCGTCCACCGGATCCGGCAGGCTTCCCACCTGCGCCGGCGTGATGCGGAATTCCTTGTGCACCGTCCAGTCGCCATTCTTTTTGCGCGAGCGCGAAAACAATTCCAGCACCAGGGTATTGGCTACCCTGCTCGCCGCCGTGTCCACCACATAGTGGATCTCCAGGTCGCGCGGCCAGGTGGGAACCCGCACCTTTCGGGCGTCCAAGCTGTGCCGGATGTCGGTAAGATACTCCTGCCACGCGGGCGCATGCATCTGAGGCGGGACATACCGTGGAACGGTGCCCAGGATGAACTCGTCCGCGCTCTCCACCTCACTCTCCGCCTCACTCTCTGCCTCATCCTCTTCGACAAACAGGCGCAGCGTGGGAGCCTGCACCGCGGTGCCCAGGACGCCACGCCGGTCCGCCTCCAAAATCGCGGCCCACAAGTGCTTACAACGCGAATTGGTCTCGAAATAGGGGCAGGAACAGAACACCATGAGGCGCTTGTCCTCGTGCGTCAGGCGTACCGTGTACCGGTTGGTGCCTTGCACTTCCCCATACAAATGGGACTGGTTGGCCTCGGTAATGCGCACGGCGTGCGCGCGGTAAAGGTCGTCGCCTTTGAACTGCAGGCGTCGTTCGAATTGGAACGCTAGTTTGCTGGCGAGGGGCATCGGAGAGGCAATCTACCATTCTAGCTGGAGATCGCCCCGATGCGGGCGTTTTGAAGAAAGTTCGCGTACTACGGGTGTATTGTCCCTGGGACAAGTGTTTTATTTCAGCAGCTTATCTAATTGCGCGATTCTGGCGTCCAACTCTTTGCGTAGGGCGTTGTAGCGCTCGATGGCGTCGCGGCCGATTTTCTGATCGGTGGCGTTGGTTTCGCTGTAAAGGTACGTGATGTGGGTTTGCAGTTCGGGCTTGCTGTAACGCACCGTGGGCGTGATAAGGCTCGCCGCCAGATCCTTCAGGCTGGCCAGGGTCGCCGCGGATTCGGGCTTTCCCGCCAGGGCGGTCAAGCCCGCGCGCACTCGCGATACCGTGCGATTCACGTCGCTCACCAAGTCGCGGACTTTGACGTTGTGCTCGAACTGCTCGCGCAGATCTTCCGCGGTGACGCCCGAGGACGTGACGCGCGGGTCTTCGATCACCGTGAAGGGCTGGGACGATGTGAACGTGCCCACCGTCAGGCGGGCAGTATATTTGCCGGGTACGGCCATCGGCCCGTTCGGCCCCTCGGGCCGCGCGGCGCTGGCCCACGCTCCGGGATAGCGCAGGTCCCACGTCACACGATGCATTCCGGCGCTGCGATCGATGCGCACGGGCGCGGCGCGGCCGCGTCCTCCGCCGCCTTCGCCATCCTCATTGGGCGCCGCTTCCGCCTCGGCGGGCGGAGCCTCCGCGGCGGGCGCATTGGTGCTGTTGAACTTGCGGATCACCTTGCCAGCGCCGTCCAGAATTTCGAGCGAGACGTCGCCGGCGGCGGCCGTGCCCAGATAGTAATCGATGGCGGCTCCGTTGGGCGGATACTGTATGGTTGCGCCGCGTCCGCCGCCGCCGCGCGAGGTGGAGCGCACGGCTTCGCGCGGTTTGAAGATGAACGCCGCGGAGGTCGCTGCGGCTTCCGTCGCCTGATGCAACGGCGTCAGGTTGTCGAGAATCCAAAAGGAGCGGCCCTGCGTGGCCACTACCAGATCCTGGTGCGCCACCTTGATATCGGTGACCGGAGTGTTGGGCAGATTGAGCTGAAAGTTCTGCCAGTGCGCGCCGTTGTCGAAGGAGATGAACATGCCGAATTCGGTGCCGGCGTAGAGCAGTCCGGCGCGAGCGGGATCTTCGCGCACCACACGCGTGGGCTCGTCGGCGGCGATGCCATTCCTGCCATCGGTGAGCAGCGTCCAGGTCTTGCCGAAATCGTCGGTCCGATAGATGAAGGGGGTGAAGTCGCCGAGCAGGAAGCGATAGATCGCGGCGTACGCGGTGCCGGCCTTATGCCGCCCGGGTTCGAGATTCTGCACGCGGCCGCCGGAGGGCAGCCCTTTCGGCGTCACATTGGCCCATGTCTTTCCATCGTCGCGCGAGACGTGGATCAGGCCGTCGTTGGACCCGGCCCAGATCACGCCCTTTTGCAAAGGCGATTCGCGGATCGAATAGAGCGTGCTGTAAACCTCTTCGCCGGTGGCGTCGCGCGTGATCGGCTCGCCGCTGGCGCCCTGCGTGCCTTCGGGGCGCGCCGTGAGGTCTGGGCTGACCTTCTCCCAGGTGACCCCGCCGTCACGCGTGCGGTGCACGAATTGCGAACCGTAGTAGACGACGCGCGTGTCGTGCGGCGAGACCTCCATGGGCGAGACGCGCTGGAAGCGGTAGATCAGGTCGCCGCCCGGATTGCCGTATAACGACTGCACGCCGATCCAATAGCGCTCCTCGTTCGAGGTATTGAGATTGAGGCGGCTGAACTGCCCCTTGCAGCTTCCATAGACCAACTCGGGGCGCTTGACGTCGGGGATGATCGGGCCGGTTTCGCAGCCGGGACCATCGCGGAAGGCCTGCCCGTTGCCCAGCGGCAGGCTGGGCACGATGACGGTGGTGTTGTCCTGCTGCGCGCCGTAAATGCGGTAGGGATATTGATCGTCCACCGCGACCTGATAGAGTTCCGCGGTGGGCTGGTTCATCTGCGAGCTCCAGGAGCGCCCGCCATCCAGCGAAACGTTGGCGCCGCCATCGTTGCACTGCAGGATGATCTGCGAATTTTTCGGATTGATCCACACGTCGTGGTGGTCGCCGTGAGGCGCGGGCGAGGAGCGGAAAGTCTTGCCGCCATCCACGCTCTTGTACCAGCCTTCGTTGCCGATGAAGAGGAGGTTGGCGTCGTTGGGGTCCACGCCGAGAGTGGTGTAGTAGAACGGGCGGGTGATCAGATTACCCGCGCCGTTGACCAGCGCCCACGTGGCGCCGGCGTCTTCGGAGCGGTACAGCCCGGCGCCCGGCTTGGCTTCGATCAGCGCATAGATGCGGTTGGGCTGGGAAGCGGAGATAGCCACATTCGCGCGTCCGAAGAGCTCGTTGGGCAGGCCGCCGGCGAGTTTGGTCCACGTGGCTCCGCTGTCGGCGCTCTTGTAGATGCCGCCCTCGCGCGCCCCGCTGATGATGGTCCAGGGCTTGCGCTGGCCGTGCCACATGCAGGCGAAGAGCACGTTGGGCGAGCCGGGCTGCAATTCGAGATCGGCCGCGCCCGCGGAATCGGAAATGTGCAGCACCTGCTGCCACGATTTACCGCCGTCGGTGGTGCGATACACGCCGCGTTCGGGATTGTCGGCGAAGGGATTGCCCAGCGCCGCCACCCATGCCATGTCTGGGTTGGTGGGGTGTACGCGCACGGTGGAGATCTGGCCGGCGTCGCGGAGTCCCGCGAAGGTCCAGGTTTTGCCCGCGTCGAGGGACTTATAGATGCCGCGGCCGATGGAGACATTGCTGCGGATCTTGGAGGACCCGGTACCGGCGTAGATCACAGCGGGGTTGGAGAGGGAGACTTCGATGGCGCCCATGGAGCCGAGCGGAACCTGGCGGTCGGAGATGTTGACCCAGGTGTACCCGGCGTCGGTCGTTTTCCAGACGCCGCCTCCGGTCGAGCCCATGTAGAAAGTACTGGGCTGCGATGGTACGCCCGCTATGGCTGTGACGCGTCCGCCACGCTCGGGTCCGACCATGCGATACTGCATGCCGGACCATAGTGCCGGATTCAGGGTTTCAGCAGCGAGCCACATGGGAACGGCCAGGGCCAGGGCGGCGTAAGCGAGCATCTTGGTATTGCGAAGCATTCTCGTCATAAGGTAGCACTCGCGCGTGTGCTATCACTAGATTGGATGGAAACGATAGGGCGCTATAAGATCGTGCGGGAGTTGGGCCGCGGCGCCATGGGCGTCGTGTACCACGCCATCGATCCTAATATCGGCCGCCCGGTCGCCATCAAGACTATTCGTTTCGGCGATAAAAAACCCGAAGAGTTAGAGCGGATGCGCGAACGGCTGTTCCGCGAGGCGCGCTCGGCGGGCATGCTGTCGCACCCAGGAATCGTGACGATTTACGATGTGGAGCAGCAGGGCGACCTGGCTTATATCGCGATGGAGTTTGTGGACGGCCCCACGCTCGATCAGGTCCTGAACGATGGCGAGCCATTGGCCGCGGACAGCATGTTCAGCGTGCTCGGCCAAACGGCCGTGGCGCTCGATTACGCGCACTCCAAGGGCATCGTGCACCGCGACATCAAGCCGGCCAACATCATGTTATCCGACGACGGCACGGCGAAGATCGCCGATTTCGGAATCGCCAAGATCACCGACGCCGAGAATCTGACGATGACCGGGTCGATTGTGGGCACGCCGCACTACATGTCCCCGGAGCAGGTGCAGGGGCTGCCGGTGGACGGGCGGAGCGACCAGTTTTCACTGGCCGTGATCGCGTACGAAATGCTCACCGGAGAGAAGCCGTACACGGGCGAACATCTGACCACGGTGGTGTATAAGATTGTGGCCGAGGAACCGGTGCCGCCCCATCGCCTCAATCCCACGCTTGCCGGACCGATTGAGCAGGTGTTGAAAAAGGTAATGGCCAAGAAGCCGGAGGCGCGCTACCCCAATTGCCAGGAGTTTGCGGAAGCGTTGGAGCGGGCATGCAGTACCACCAAGGGTTGGCGGCTGATGCCGCGCGGCGGCCTGCTGAACGCGCCCACCATGGCGGACGTGAAATCGCCGCTGGCATTGCCCACGCGCAACGCACCCGCGTCCGCGCCTCCGAAAATCGTATCGTTGCCTTCGCCGGCGCCTGCCTCGGTGGCTGCGCCTACGGCGGCCGCCACCTTGCCGCCGCCGCGCCACAAGAGCCGCGAAGCGGCTACGACGACGGCCACTCGCGAGATCAAGAAAAAGTCGGGCTTCCCGATGTTTCTGGTCGCAGTATTGATTGCGGCGGGCTTGTTGGCGGTGATCGGCTGGAAATTCGCTCCATGGCTGATGCCGGGTAGGGACGTCGCCGAGACGCCGGCGGATCGGAAGGAATCGCCACCCGTCGCGGCGCTGACTCCGGCGCCCGTGCCGGTGACGCCGCAATCCGTGCCGCAGCCCGCGAATCCGGCGGATGCCAAGCCAAGTCCGGTAGGTCCGGCGACGCAGTCGGCGGCGCAATCGCCGCAGCCCGCCGTTCCCGTGGTGACGGAGGGCGCGCCCGCGAAACCTGCGCCTGAAGGCGAGCCGCGCATCAAGGCGGTGCCGGAACCCGCGGTGCGGGCCAGCGCGGCGCAAGCGCAGGAGGTCACATTATTGAGCAGTCCGTCGGGCGCCATGGCGACGGTGGACGGCAATCGTGCGCTGAGTTGCACGACGCCGTGCTCGCTGATGCTTGCGCAAGGCAGGCACTCGGTGGCCGTGGCCCTGGCTGGAACTCAGCTGGAGCGTCGCGATTTTACGGTGGGGGCGAGCCCGCTGGAACTCGCGCCGATTCCGATGCGGCCGGCGGGCGGCACCTTGATGCTGACCAGTGTCCCGCCGGGCGCGTCCATCACGGTCAACGGCAGGAAGTTTGAGCAGGTGACGCCGGCGCAGATTGCGCTGCCGGTGGGCGCTTATTCGATCGTGGTGGAAAAAGGCGGACTGCAAGCCACCGAGAAGGTGGAAATCTCGAGCGGTATTGTGACGCGCAAGATCATTCTGGGGCAATAGTTGTGCCCTGAATTTCTCTCAAGTTTTTGTGGGGCAGAATTCATTCTGCGCACCGACTTCAGTCGGTGCACCGGCCGCAGGCCGGCTTTCACGTCGTCGGACCGCTCCCTCACGGTCACGGCTCTGCTGTTTGCGCCCCTCCTACAAAGACCGGAACAGGGTACGCTGTTTTTCTCCGATTGCATCCCAATCGAAGTTGCGGTGGGCTACACCACTTGCCGCGAGCGCGAGCTGTTCGCGGCGCTCGGGATCGTTGATCAGTGTGGCGACGCCCGCGGCGAAGGCTTCGTGAGTATCGGCCACCCACACGCTATGGCCATGCAGCAGTCCGAGTCCGGCGCAGCCTGATGTGGTGGAGATCACCGCGCGCTGCATCGCCATCGCTTCCAGCACCTTCACGTTGGTCCCGGCGGAAACCGTGGTGGGCACCAGCACCAAATTGCACTCCGCGTATAGCGGGCGCACGTCGCTGACGAAATCCAGCATGCTTATGCGTGGATCGGGCGGGGGCTCTGGCGAGTTGGTGAAGGCGCGCCAATAGGTGATCGAATCCGCGCCGCAGACCACGGTCAGAGACATGCCGGGAAACTTGTCGCGCAGGAGGGGCCAGACCTCTTCAGTAAAGAAGCGGTAAGCCGCGACGTTAGGGAAGTGACGGAAGCTGCCGATGAAGAGGAGGCGCTCGCCGGGAGCCTCCGGCGTTGGTCGGAAGCGCGCGAGGTCCACTCCATTGGGGATCACGGTGCTGGGGCGGCCCACCATTTCTGCGTCCTTTTCCGACATCACGACGACCTGCGGGAAGCGCTTGAGTGCGGCGGTCTCGAAGCGGCGCCAGCGGAATTGGTCCCATGTGGCGGACAGGGTGCGTTCGCGTCGCGCGATTTGCGTGAAGAGATCGAAGGTCACGTCGTGCTCCACGAGTATGTCCCCGCCGTACTCGGCGAGTTGGGTGTATTCCACCTGCAAGGCCTGATAGCCGAAGGCGAGGCGCTCTTCGGCAAGCGCCTGCCGCATGGCGGGCGAGCGGAACTCGTGGACCTCAGGGGGCAGCAGCGAACTCCATCGCGGCTCGCGGAATCGAGGCTTCTCCACCAGGACGATGCGCGCGCAGAATTCGAGCACGGGCGCGAGTTCCACCGGGCCATCGGTGAAGGCGAAGAGCTCGATGTCGAAATCGCGCGCGATCTCGCGGAGCAGGTTGTAGATGCGCACCGCCCCGCCGTGGGACAGCGGAAAGGGAAAATACGGAGAGAGCACGGCGACGCGCGGTCGATCGGGGGCGCACGCCCGGCCCTCGATGACTCTGTACCCCTGCGGAATCACGCTGCGTTCCCGCTTCGTCCACGGCCACCACCAGGGGCGCAGGTGAATGCGATCGAGTGCGACGCCACGCCAGAAGAGCAGGGAAGAGAGGTCGAGGCGCAGGTGATGGCGTTCCAGCCGCGAGTTGTAGGCCAGAATCTTATGCGGCGCCAGGCGGTACGCGGAGCGGCGCAGGGCGCTCGATTCCGTGGTCAGCATCACGGGCGCGAGGCCGATCCGGAACGGTTTCAACTCGTGGCGAAGCGTGTCCCAATTCTCGGGTGTGGCGACGAAGTGGCGACGGTCGGGGACAAGTGCGCGCACCTCTTCCGCCATGCGGCGGCAGAGTTCGGGATCGCCGGTGCAGAAGGTGACTACCACCGCCTCCGGTCCCTTGCCGAGCAGGCGGAAGATCCACTGCTTCATCGCGTGGACCTCGTGCCCCACAAGATGGCACAGGCCAGGAGCGGCGTGAAGGCGACCAGCGTGGTGACAGGCGCGTAGCCGTGCGAGTCGATCACCGCGCCGAGGCCGTATCCGAGCACCGTGGAGATAGCGCCGTAGCTCGACACCAGAATGGAAATGGCGAAGCCAGCGGACGCTGCGCCGAAGGTATCGAGCGGCAGCGTGTACATATTGACGCTGAACGCCGCGACCGCAAATATGCTGAGCGAAATTCCCGCCGAGGCCCATGACGGCGAGGTCGCCCACGGCAGGGCGGCGGTGGCCAGCGAAAGGACTCCGGCAGCCACGCAGACGCGCAAGCGGGCCGCCGGAGCGGGTACGCCGCGATTCACGAAGCGCAGGGAAAGCCAGCCGCCAAGGAAGCCGCCGCAACTCGCGAACACGGGCGGGATCCAGACGAACCAGGCGGTCTGCCGCAGCGTGAGATGGTACACATCCACCATGTACTTCGAGGTCCAGGAGAACCAGAAGAAGTAGCCGACCATGCTGATGGCGTTGGCGGCCGCGAAGATCCAGAGGCGGCGGTCGCGTAGCATCGCGGTGTTGGCGGCGGTCGATGGTGCCGTCGCAGGCGCTGCGGGAGCCCGCCGCGCCACCCAGAGCCACACCGGAATCCACAGCAGCCCGAGGAGGCCGGTGATGACGAAGGCATTGCGCCATCCGCTGCGTAGCGCGATCCACGTGGCAAGTAGCGGTGCGATCACAGAGCCCAGGCTGACTCCGGCATTATTCACCGCGTTGCCCAAGGCGCGCTCACCCGGCCGCAGGTAGGTGTGGATCGCTTTTCCGGCCGCCGGAATGCCCGCCGCCTCCGCCGCGCCCAGCACCGCGCGGCAGCCGGTGATGCCCGCGAGGCTGGTGGTCAGGCCTGTCGCGATTCCGGCGCAACTCCACAGTCCCACGGCGAAACTGATCGCACGGTTCAGCCCGATGCGATCGATCAGCATGCCCGCGAAGGGCGCGCTTACCGCATACGTCAGGCCAAATGCGCTGCCGATCAGGCCATACTGCGCATTCGATAGATGGAACTCATCGATCAGCACCGGGGCGAGCGCCGAGAGGGTGGCCCGGTCCAGATAGTTGATCGCAGTGGAGAGGACGAACACCGCCAGCACCAGCCAGCGATAGCGCGACGCGTCGTTGGGGTGGCTCACTGGAAATCGATGGTGGCAACTTCACCGATGGTGCCCAGGCGGGCGTCGGTCTTCTTGAAATAATCGATGGCGACTTTGCGCGCCTTATGCACTCCGCAACCCAGCGACACTTCGCCGTTGCCCGCGTAGACGACCTTGCCGGGGTCGGCGATCAGCAGCTTTACGAGTTTGCGCGCGCTGTCTTCAATGGTCACTCGTGCCTGCTGTTTGGGCAGGCAATCCACCTGCTTGAGGGTACCGCTCACTTTGCCATCAGCTTTGGGCCCGTCCCACCAGGGTACAGCCTTATCGCCGGATGAAGGCGAGTCACTGAATTTGGCTTCGGCCTTGCGCAATTCGGCGCGTGCCTCGGTCTTGAGCTTTTCGATTTCGCGCGCTTTCTCCTCGGCCTCGCGGCGCTTTTCGGCTTCCTCGTAATCCAGGCGCTGCTGCTCGATCAGCATGCGCGCCTGGCGCATGCGTTCGCGCTCCGCGGGCTCGGTGGCGGCCTGTTCGCCGCTGCGCCACGCCTTCGCGGCTTCGGCATAATTGCGGTCGGCCAGGTAGGTTTCGGCGAGCGCTTTCCAGTAAGCCGGATTGCGTGGGGCGCGCTCTGTGGCGGCCTTCCAATGCATCAGGCGCTTGCGTGGATCGGTGTCGCGTTTGGCGAGTAGGGCGAAGGGCTCGTCGAGCTTGGGATTAATACCCGCGGCCTTGAGCAGTGCCTGCTCCGCCTTGGCGTTATCGGGCTCCAGCTTGGCGTATTCAATGTAGCAGCGAGCGCTCGTACTGCCGGCTTCGGTAGCGTCGGCGAAACTGCGGCGCGCGTCGTCGGTGCGGCCCTCGCGTAGCGCGAGCAGCCCGAGCCCTTCCTCGGCCTCGGCGACCTTTTCGTGTCCGGCGAGCAGCTTCTTGTATTCGGCGGCAGAGAGCGCCCCCGCCAACAGGTCGGCGCGTGCCAGCGTGGCCTCGGTTGCGGATACCTGGCGCTCCGGAAAATCGGCTTCCGACATGGGGCGGCTGGGCAGATTCGTGGTCTGAAAATTTCCGGCGGCGAAATGCTTTTTGGCCGCGGCTTCCACGTCCACAGCCGACTTGCCGAAGGCGTTGCGATACGCCGGATCTTCCGCGACGCCGTGCCGCAGATTGTAGAGCAGCACGCGGATTTTGCCGTAATATTCGGGATCGCAGACCATGAGGTGGATGCGCGCCCAATCGAAGTCGGGGGACGCCGGGGGCTTGCCGGCGGTGATACGGATGCCGGTCACCTCGAAGGTGGAAAAGAAGGAGGTGAGGCCACGTTCGAAGGCGACCGGCATTTGCGTGGTGCCCTTCAGAAAGAGGCGTGCCAGATCGCTGTAGAGTTCCGGCGACACTGCGCTTTTCTCGCCGAGGACGATGGCGTAATGGTCGCGGCCCTCGCTGATGGGCGCGGAGGTGGTCCAGCCCTTGGGATTCTTCAGGATGAGCACGCGGACCGGCAGGGACGTCTGTAAATCGGCCTCGCCGACAATCTGGCCGAGCGAGTGGCGGAACTGCTCGAAGCGCACCATGGCTTCGCGCGCAGGCTTCGGGCCGGCGTCGCTCATCACCTCGAACGGACCGCGAGTGAACTTCACCCAGTGGTCATCCGCCGCCAGAATCCACGGGAGGAAGACGAGCAATATCAGCCGCCGCATGGTCCCATTATCACCCTTCGCCCCTACAGGCGCGGCGGCGTGGTGACGACAATGGCGCGGGTAAGGCCTTCCAGCAGACCGCGGTAGGCATGGGGCTCGGAGGAATCGAAGTACACGCTGTCGCCGTGCTCCAGCACGTGTTCCTCGCCTTCGAAGCGCAGGCCGAGCGTGCCTTCGAGGACGAAGATGAGTTCGGCGCCCTCGTGAAAATGCTCCTGTACCTGCTCGGGTTGGTGCGGCGGGAATTCGGCGACGTAGGCTTGCAGGCCCTTGCCCTGGGCGGCGTAGGCAAGGCACTCGAAGAAGTAGGCGGGGTTAGGGGAATCGGCGCGGTCGGGGAAGCGCAGGCGGTCGGCGGCGCGGACCACGGAGAATGTCTTCTGGCCGCGGCGGTTGCCGAAGAAGTGCTCGAGTCCGACGTCGAAGACCATCGAGATGCGGGCAAGAGTCGCGAGGGTGGGGACCAGTTTGCCGTTTTCGAGTTGGGACAGCATTGACGCCGAGAGGCCGGTGTGTTTACCGAGATCGATCAGCGCGATCTTCTTGCGCAGGCGTAGTTGGCGGAGTTTGCGGCCCAGATCGTAGGCGGCGAGGATCCGGCCGATGGTTTCCGGTCCGCTTTCAGTGTTGGGAGAAGTCATCTGCCTCAATTTTAGCACCACTGAAATGAGATTGTGTCATTGCTTAAAATTCCCTGTATTGATTGGTAGCCTTCGAATAGGACATGTGAAGTTGGATTGCAGGGAGGGAGCGAAATATGCAGAACGTTTCTGAATCTGAAGGTCTTACGGGACTCAACGACGGCGAACTGGTGAGTCTGTCGAAGCAGGGTAGCGAAGCGGCCTTCGCCGAACTCATGGGACGCCACTCGAAGGGGTTGATGAAAGTGGCGCTGCGAATTCTGCATGACAGGCAGGAGGCTGAGGATCAACTGCAGAACGCCTGGTGGAAGGCGTGGCAGCACCTCGACGGTTTCGCTGGCGACTCGCGTTTTACCACGTGGGTGACGAGGATCGTAATGAATCAGTGCCTGATGCGGTTGCGGCAAACGGGACGCGTGCGCTTCCTTTATATGGACTCGCCGGCGCCGGGAGAAGATCGCGTGACCTTCGAATTGCGCGACCGCGATGCGACGCCCGAGGCAGGGGTCGGAAGGCGCGAAGTGACGGAATTGGTGCGTCGCGAGATATCGCGGATTCCGCCGTTACTGCGGCAGGCGCTGGTGCTGCGCGAGCTGCGGCAGATGCCGATGACTGAGGTCGCGGAGGAGTTGGGGATCTCGCTGGTGGCGGCGAAGTCGCGGCTGCTGCGTGCGAGGCACGAGCTCCGCGGGCGCATGGAGAAATACTGCGGACGAATGGGTGCGGCCACGTTGACGGCTTGAGTTTTGCTATACTGAAAGCCTCCCGTGGCGCTATCGTCTAACGGTTAGGACAGAGCCCTCTCAAGGCTTAAATACG
>JBDTPR010000136.1:0-12190 GCA_039932635.1 Candidatus Solibacter sp. | reverse complement strand
AAGCGCGATCCGAAGTGGGGCGATCTGGAATGGCAGCAGCGCAACTGGTATTCCTTCCTCTGGATTTGCGGCGACCAGATCGTGGAGCAGCACCTCCACAACATCGACGTCTGCAACTGGTTCAAAGGCGGGCATCCTGTGTCGGTGGTGGCCTCCGGCGGCGCCGCGTGGCGTCCGCGCGAAGAAGAGTACGGCAACATCTACGACCACCTGTCGGCCGATTTCGAATACGCCGATGGCACCCACCTGTCGAGCTACTGCCGTCAGTACAACGGCTCGGCGCAGAACGTCAGCGAACGGATCGTCGGCACCAAGGGTGTGGTCGATTCCGGTGAACTGCGCGGCGCGCGCCTGCCGTTCGATCCGTATGTCCAGGAGCACATGGACATGGTCAACAGCATCCTCGGCAAGGGTCCGTACATCAACGAGGCGCAGGAAGTCGCGGAGAGCACGCTGACCTGCGTTATGGGCCGTGAAGCGGCGTACAGCGGACAGAAGGTCACCTGGGAAATGATCATGAACTCCAAGCAGGATCTTATGCCCAAGGTGTACGACTACAAGGCGGCCTTCCCGCCGACGCCGCTGCCGGTGCCGGGCGTGTACAAGTTCGTCTAGTTCGACGGTAGTTCCAGCCGCCGGTGAACGCGGGCAATGCCCCGCTTAACCGGCGGCTTTTTTTGTTCGCGTAGAATGCTAGGAGATGCTCAGAGCGATTACGCGCGCCGTCAGCCCCTCGATGGATGCCTGCGAACTCACTTTCCTGAAGCGTGAGCCGATCGACCTCCTGCGCGCGCAGCAGCAGCACCAGGCGTATGAGGGATGTCTTCGCGAACTCGGCGTGGACGTGATTGCGCTGCCCGCCGAGGCCGGGTATCCCGACGCCGTCTTCGTCGAAGACGCGGCGATCGTGTTGGATGAGGTGGCGGTGATGACGCGCCTCGGCGCAGTTTCGCGGCGCGGCGAATCCACGTCTCTCGCCGGCGCGCTCGAGCCCTACCGCACTCTGCACTGGATGACCGATCCCGCGACCATGGACGGCGGTGACGTGCTGCTGGCCGGTAAGACGCTGTACGTCGGCGTGACGGCGCGCAGCAATGCGGCGGGCATCGCGCAACTGGCTGCCGTGGTGGAGCCCTTCGGCTACCATGTCCATCCGGTGGTGGTGCATGGCTGCCTGCATTTGAAATCGGCTTGCAGCTATCTGGGCGACGCGGTGATGGTGTACCGACCGTGGGTGGACGTGGCGGCGTTCGCGGGCTTGCGATTGGTGGACGCACCGGAAGAAAGCGGGGCCAACGTGCTCGATGTTGGAGGCACGGTGCTGGTCGCTTCCACTGCGCCGAAGACCGCGGAATTGCTGTCGAAAATGGGGAAGCAGGTGAGCGTGCTGGATAATTCCGAGTTGATGAAAGCCGAGGGCGCCCTCACCTGCTGCAGCCTGTTGTTTAAGTCGTAGGACAGGCCCCCTCAGAGCCCCGACCGTGAGGGAGCGCCTGCTAACTAACTTGACACGTCGCATGCTGGCCGCTCCCTCGCGGTCGCGGCTATGAGGGAGTAGTCTCGTCCTACTGCAGTACGCCGGCTTTCTTAAAATCGCCTGCCTTCACGTAGATCAGGTTGGCGGGGTCGACGTGCTTGCGGAAGGCCGCACTGATCTGCTCCGGAGTGAGCGAAGCGATCTTGGCTTCCATCGCCTCGTCGAATTTCAAAGTGCGGTCGAAGCGCTGGCGGGCGGAGAGCAGGCCCACCAGATTGCCGTCTTCCGAGCGGCCCATGCTGCGTTCCTGCAGCCACGCCTTCTTGGCGGCGGCGACTTCATCCGCCGTGAAGCCCTCCTTCAGGGTCTTGGCGAGTTCATCGCGGAAACTAGCTTCCACCTTGGGGGCGTTGGTCGGGTTGCTGATCGCGACGGCCAGGAAATTTCCGCCGTCGTCCTTCGTGGGCGCGCCGAAATTGCTCTGCGCGACGTAGCTCAGACCTTCCTTATCGCGTATGCGGCGCGACAGGCGTGTGCCGAGCCCGCTCGCGCCGAACATATAGTCGGCCATCAGCATGGCGGGGTAATCGGCGTTTTCGTCGTTGATCTGTACCATCTCTCCGGCGATGAAGAAGGCGTTCTGCTTGTCGGGAGTCTCGATCTTTTTATCGGCGGGCTCCACCTTCTTATACATATTGGTGATGCGCGTGTAGGTGCCCGGGCTCTTCCAGTTGCTGAAGAGTTCAGCGGTCAGCTTAGTGATCTCGGGAGCGTTGAACTGGCCGGAGACGGCGATTTCGCCGACACTCGCGCCGTAGAACTGCTTGTGAAAGTTCTTCACGTCATCGAGCGTGACCTTCTTCAGGTCTTCGATACTCTCGTCGGGCGTGGAGACGTAGCGCAGGTCGCCGCGAGGATAGGGATTCATGCGGTGCTGAAACTCGGTGATCGCAATCGCCTGCGGATCGCTGCGGCTGGCTTCAGCGGCGGCGATGCGCTGTTGACGCACGGTTTCGAACTCACTGTCCGCGAAGGCGGGCTCGCGCAGGATTTCGGCCGCCAGGCGGAGTGCGCCGGGCAGGTTGGCCTCCGTAGTCTCGATCCGCGCCGTAGCGCTGGTCGCGGTCCCGGAGACGTTCAACTGCGCCTTCAGCTTATCGATTTCGTCCTGAATCTGCTGGCGTGATTTATTCTTGGTGCCGCGCATCAGCAGGCCGCCGGCGATTCCGGCTGTGGCGGCTTTGCCGAAGACGGTTTTCTCATCGCCGAAGCGGATGGTGACGGATGCCACCACGGTACCGCCACGCGTCTTGCGTGAAAGCAGCGACATCTTCATGCCGCCGGGCAACGTGCTGCGCGCGACGCGCGATTCGATATTGGACGGGCTGGGGTCGAACGCCTCACCCTCGGCGACCACCGCGGAGCCTTTGAAATCCTTGAAAGTCGCGGTGATGTCCGGTGTTGCGGGAATCTCGGCGCGATCCGGATCCTTGGTCGGAATGAAACTGGCAAGGGTACGGTTGGACTCCTTGAGGTACGCCTTGGCCACGCGGACGATGTCGGCCTCGGTAACCGCCTTGATGCGGTCGCGCATCAGGAACATCAGCCGCCAGTCGCCCTGCGAGTAATACTCGCTGAGATCCAGCGCGACCGAGCCGGAGTCGTTCATCTCCAATTCCATATTTTTCAAAATGCGGGTCTTGGCGCGCTCCACTTCTTCCTTGCTCGGAGGCTCGGTGAGGAAGCCTTCGACGGTCTTCAGCAGGATCTGGCGGGCTTCGTCGATCGACTGATCTGTCTTGAGCTGGACCGTGGCAATGATAAACCCGGGGTCGTGCAGGTCCGCCACGCCCATCGAGGCGCCGACGGCTTTCTTGTTGTCCACGAGAGCCTTATAGAGACGGCCGGTACGCGGTTCGCCCAGGATTCCAGAGAGCACGTTGAGCACGGGGTCGTCCGGATGGGAGCCCGAGGGGGCGTGATAGATGGCAATCAGGCCCTGGGTATCGCCGACGCGGCGCAGGGTGACGGAGCGCTCACCATCCTGGGTAGGCTCGACGGTGTAGGGTTCCTCCAGCACGCGAGTCGGTTTGGGAATCGGCGTGAAGAGCGAGGCGATCATGGCGAGCGTCTTGGGTTCGTCGAACTTGCCCGCCACCGTGAGCAGCGCATTGTCAGGCTGATAATACTTCTGATAGAAAGCAGCCAGGCGGTGAATCGGCACCTTCTCGAGATCGGAGCGGTTGCCGATGGTGAGCTTGCCGTAGTTGTGCCACGTGTAGGCGGCTTCCAGCGCGCGCTGCATGAGGATGCGGTCTGGGCTGTTCTCGCCCATTTCGAATTCATTGCGCACCACGGTCATTTCGGTATCCAGCAAGGGCTTCTCGATCTTGCTGTTGACCATGCGGTCGGCCTCGAGTTCGAGGGCGAACTTCAGGTTCTCGTCGCTGGCGTTCAGGGTCTCGAAATAGTTTGTGCGATCCCAGGAGGTGGAACCGTTCATCTCGGCGCCGTGGTCCTTGAGCTCCTGTTTGATGTCCTTGCGGGTCTTGGTTTGCAGGAACAGCATGTGCTCCAGCAGGTGGGCCATGCCGGTCTCACCATACCCCTCGTGGCGCGAACCCACCATGTAGGTCATGTTGACCGTGACGTTCGGCTTGGACGCATCCGGGAACATCAGCACGTGGAGTCCGTTGGGCAGAGCGTACTCGGTGATGCCCTCGACGGCGGTCACCTTGCGGACTCCCTGAGGCAGAGTCTGGGAGGAGGCCGTGAAGGCGAAAACAAGGAGAATAGGGAGAAATCCCTTCTTGTGAAGAGTCATGGGCGCGTTATTTCCAGTCCTTGGAATGTAGACGAATTATATCAGGTGACGTTTGGGTGGGCTTTCAGCGGTACAGCGCGTTAATGGCGGTCAGCAAGTGTTAATTCTGGTACCGTTTCACAGCAGGCGTTTGATCCGCGCCGCCAGTTCCAGGGGGTTGAAGGGCTTCACCACATAGTCGTCGGCGCCCAGTTCGAAGCCGCGCAGCACATCGCGTTCGTGCTGATGCGCCGTCAACATGATCACCTTGACGGGAATCCCGGATTGGCGGATCGCCGACAACACCTCAAAGCCGTCGCTGCCCGGCATATTGACGTCGAGCACGGCAATGTCCGGGCGCAGCTCGCGAATCATGGAGATGGCCTCCGTGCCGTTGGCCGCCAGGTGGCATTCCATACCGATGCTCTGCAGCGCGCTGCGCACCACAGCGCGGACATGCACGTCATCGTCCGCGATTATGATCTCCGGCTTCTCCCTGCCGGGGCGTCTGGCACGCGCCGCGCCACCGGCGCCGGCTTGCGGGAAGGCTCCCGCGGCCTGATTTCTCACGGTGCGAGAAAGCGCGAAGCTCAGTCTCATAATCACTTCCTCGGGCTGCCAGCCATCGATCAGGAACTCGCACGCCCGCGCCTGCACCTCGGCCGGCAGGGACAGAATGTCCTCGCGTCCGCCCACCAGAACCAGCGGCTGCTGGCTGCCCGAGAAATCCGATTGCAGCCACGGAATACCCAGCGTCTCCGGGCGCACGTGGACCATCAGCACGCTGCAATCCTGTATCGAATCCACGTGCGGCGGTTCCTCGCCGGTGAACATGCGCGGCAGCGCATGCGCGCGTTCGAACGCACCGCAGACGCGCTCCGCCTCTTCGTCGGCGAACCCTATCAGCGCCACGCGGCGGCGCGTCAGCCCTTGCACAATGCTCTCCGGAATCGGCGTGTCGATGGCCTCGCGCGGTGAGGCGAAGGCGAGGCCCAGCGCAGCCAGGCAGGTGCGCAGGTCGGCGACGGTCCAGCCCGGCGAAGTTAACACCACCTCCGCGTCGCGTGCCTTCTGTGCGATCTCGCTATAGCCCAGCGCGCCGGCCGAGCCTATCCATTGATGAAACAGGCGCGTCGCCTCTCCGATATCGAAGCGCGAACTGGCGAATTCCGCCATGCGGCGGACCTGTCGCGAACCTTCGCTCAGGAAGCTGCGGCGCAGGCCCTCCATTTCGGGTCCCGCCAGGGAAAGTCCAGCCGGCAGGCCATCACCCTGCGGCGCGCCTTCCGAGGAGGAAAGCTGTCCATCCAAAAAGAAACGTAGCCGCGAACCCAGCACGCGCGTGTCGATCGGTTTGGCGATGAACCCGTCGCAGCCCGCCTCGTAGGCCTGCTGCTCGGTGCCGGACATTACGGAGGCCGTAATCACCACGATCAACAGGTCCTTGGTCCGCGGATCCTGCCGCAGGCGGCGCGTCAACTCCAGTCCGCTGATGCCCGGCAGCTGAATGTCTACCAGCAAAAGGTCGGGCAACGCCGTTCGCATCATCATGATGGCCTGCTCGGAATTGCTCGCCAATTGGATCCGATAGCCCTCGCTGCGCAGCACTGCGGCTGCGAGTCGAAGGTTCACCGCGGAATCGTCCACGACGAGGATGCTTTCGCCTGCCATGTAACTAGAGCATACTCCCATGCATATTGAGCGGCAATGATAACCCGGGTAAGAAAGGTTTTAGGTGGGGCGGACTTTGGTCTGCGCACCGACTCCAGTCGGTGCATCCGAGCGAAAGCTCGGATAACCGGCCTCAAACGGGGCAACAGAGAAAAGCGTGCGGCTATTGGACCGACTGAAGTCGGTGCGCAGACTGAAGTCTGACCCCACAAGGACAGGCACATTACCGCCGCAGGGGCTATGATTTCCTCTAAGTGCCGGCGCAGGTAGTGAAGCATGGCCTCCTGGAACTGCTGGATCGCCGCCGCCCGCCAGCGCCGCGCTATTTTCCGGTCGCTATTTCCCGATCACCAGGACCTGGAAGCTATCCGGCAGCACCGGGGGCCGGCCCTTCTTGCCATCCTTCGCATCGGGCGCGGGACCGTACTCGGCCGCCAGCATATAGATGCGGTGCGTGGTTTGATCCACCGTCATGGTGCGCGCGCCGCGCGCCGTGGCCACCGTGTCCACGGCTTCGTATTTGCCGTTGACCAGCTTGACCACCGTCATGGTGCCATCGCCGCCATTGGAGCTGAAGGCGTTGCCGCTGCCCGCGTCGAAACCCGCGCCGTCGGTGCCTCCGCCAATCGCAGGAGTGGCGATCACCTTCATTGTGGCGATATCGGTCACCGCCATCATCTTATTGCTGCACACGCTGAAGAGTTTCTTGTTCTTCACGTCGATGGCGATGCCGCTGGGACTCTCGCAGGGTGCCAGCGACGTACGCCGCGTCACGCCAGGTTTGGCCGCATCGATCTCCACCAGTTCGCTGGAGTTTTCGATGTTGACGTACAACTTCCCTGCGCCGTCCATGGCGCAATTTTCCGGCTTCTCGCCGATCGGGAAAGTCGCGATGATTTCGTTATTCTTAGCGTTGATTGCCGTGGAATCGTTGGAGCGGCCGTTCATCGTGAAGATGCGCTGCGTCTTGGGCTCGTAGCAGATGGCGTCGGGATTCTGCCCTCCCACCGCCGGCTCCGCGGTCTTCTCCAGGGTCTTCAAATCGAAAATCGTCACAGAGTTCGATTGACCGTTGGAGATGAATCCCTTGCCGAGATCGCTGGCTACCGCGATGCCGTGCACGCCGTGTAACTGTGTGATCTGTCCGACGGCCTTGCCCGCCTTCAGGTCCACCACTTCCACGATGCCGCCGTGCGACGCGAAGACGCGTTGTGTGCCCGGGTCCACGGCCAGGTAATCCCAGCCGCCCGTGCCGCCCACTTTGATCTTGCTGATAATTTTGTAGCCTTCGGCGCTGAATGCGGCGAGGGCCAGTAACCCGAGCGTCAGTAACTTCTTCATCTTTTTAACTCCTTAGTTGTGCCTGCCGCCTATGTAGTAATGGACGGCCGGCGTGACCACCAGTGAGAGCACCATCGAGGCGAGGATTCCGCCGATCACCGCGATGGCCAAAGGTTGCAGCATCTGTGAGCCGGCGCCCAAGGCGAGCGCCAGCGGAATCATTCCGGCCACCGTGGCCAGGGCCGTCATCATGATGGGGCGCAGGCGCCGTTCGCCCGCGCGAATCATCGCCTCTTCCGCCCCGATGCCTTCCGCGCGGAATTTCTGATCCGCGTCCAGCAGCAGAATGCCGTTCTTCGCCACGATGCCGATCACCATGATCAGCCCCATAAACGAAGAGATATTGAACGTCGTCCCAGTGATCAACAGCGCCAAGAAGACGCCGCACGTGGAGAGCAGCGCCGAGGCCAGCACCGCCAGCGGAGCGGCGAAATTGCCGAACTCGAACAGCAGCACGATGAACACCAGCACAATCGCCAGCGTCAACACGAACACCAGATCTTTGAACGATTTCTGCTGCTCCTCGAACTGCCCGCCGTACTGCACGTGAATGTCGGGCGGCAGCTTCAAATCGGCGATCGCCTCCTGCACCTTCTTCATGCCGTCGCCCAGATTCAGATCTTCGAAGCGCGCCGTTACCTGCACGTTGCGCTGCAGATTATCGCGCCGGATTTCGGTCTGGCCCGGCATCTCTTTCATGGTTGCGAGCGAGCCGATGGTGCCGGTCTTTCCCGTGCCGGAGATGAGCAGCGTATTCTGAATCGCCTCCAGCGACGCGCGCGTGCTCTTGGGGAAGCGCACACGGATCCCGTAGGCGCGGTCGTTCACTACCACCGGGGGCGGCGCCGGTTCGCCCTGCAACATCGCGCTCGCGTCCAACTCCACTTCCTGAGTGCTGAAGCCGGCGCGCGCCGCGGCCGCCGCATCCACCGTGAACACCGTGGCCGGGCCGCTGATCGTGTTCTCGATTCCATCCAACACATCCACCACGCCGGGGATCTTCTTGATCGCGGCAGCCACCGCCGGAGCCCAGGAGTGCAGCAATTCCGGGTCCTGAGCGAACATCTTGATGACCACCGGTTCGGGCGCGCTGGTCAGGTCGCCGATCATGTCCTGCAGCAACTGGGGGAACTCCACGTCGAGCACGGGTTCGGCCTTCTTGATCTTCGCGCGCACCGCCGCAATCACTTCTTCACCGCTGCGCTTGCGGTCGCGCTTCAACTTCACCGAAATGTCGCCGGTATTGGCCTCCGTCACTTGCGCCAGGCCCAATTGCAGTCCGGTGCGCCGCGACGTGCTCTCTACCTCGGGCGTCTTGCGGAGGATCTCCTCCACATGCGTGATCACGCGATTGGTCTCTTCCAGCGACGAGCCCGCGGGCATGATGTAATCCACGATGAAGCCGCCCTCGTCCATCGCAGGCATCAGGTCGCTGCCCGTGTGCGTGTAGCAGAAATAGCTGCCGCCGATCAGCAGCACCGAGAAGACCGCGAGTATCAGTGGATGCTCCAGCGTGGTGCGCAAGGTGCGTTCGTAGACGCGCATCAGGCGTCCCGGCCCCGCGGCCTCGGCGTGGCGCTTCTGCTTGCGGATGAAATAATGGCTCAGCGTCGGCGTCCAGGTGAGCGCCAGTGCGAGCGAGGTCAGCAGGCTCATGCCCACCGTAATTGCCAGCGCGCGGAAGAAAACGCCGGTCACGCCGGTGATCGAAATCAAGGGCACGAATACCACAATCGGCGTGATCGTAGACCCCACCAGCGGCGCGCGGATCTCGCGGATCGCGCTGCGGATCGCCTCCGCACGCGACTGGCCCAGATCGCGGTGCATCACGATGTTTTCCACCACCACGATGGCATCGTCGATCACCAGTCCCACGGCGGCCGCCAGGCCTCCCAGCGTCATCAGGTTGAAGGTCTGATCGAACACGCGCAGCATGATGAACGTAACTGCGATGGTCGCTGGAATCACCAGGCCCGCGACCAGCGATGTGCCCCAATCGCGCAGGAACAGCACCATGATCAACGAGGCCAGCACCAGGCCGATCAGGATGGCGTCGCGCACGCTCTCGATCGAAGCCTTCACAATCTCCGACTGGTCGTAGAACGCCCGCAGGTCGATGCCTTTGGGCAGGTCCTTACGTATGCTCGCGATCTCTTCCTTGATGCCGTCGGCCACCACCACGGTATTGCTGTCCGGCTGCCGGTTCACGTTCAAGAGCACTGCGGGCTTGGTGTTGGCCGTCACCGCGGTGTACACAGGCATCACGGAAGGCCCCACCGTGGCCACGTCCCCGATGCGTAGCGGCGCGCCTGCCGGCGTAGTCCTGATGACGATCTCGCCGATGTCTTTCGCCCCTCGCGCCTGCCCGGTGACCAGGCTGAGCACCAGTTGATGATTGGCCTCGATCAGGCCTGGCGAATCGATCATGTTGCTGCGGCCGATGGCATCGAGGATGTTCGGAATCGTGATGCCCGCCTGCACCAGTTTGCCCGGGTCGGGCTGCACCTCGAACTCGGGCACCTGCCCGCCCTGCACGATGATCGACGACACACCGCTCCTGCGATTGAGTCGAGGCTTCAACTCGTAATTCGCCAGTTCCCACAGCTTGTCCTGCGGCACGGTTTCTGAGGTGAGGCTATAGCCCATTACGGGGAAGGCGGCAAACGTCAGACGCTCCACCGTGACCTTCGCCGTGGAGGGCAGGCTGGCCTGCGCGCGCGCCATGGCCGAATTCACCAGTTGCAGGGTGCGGTGCATGTCCACTTTCCAGGAGAAGAAAAGGTCCACCTCCGCTGTGCCGCGGCTGGTGATGCTCCACAGATGTTCCAGGCCCGGCACCGTGTTCACGGCCTCTTCGATGGGTTTGGTCACCGTGACCAGCATCTGGTCGATGGGGAAGACGCCGTTGTCGATACCCACCACGATGCGCGGGAAATCCGTCTCCGGAAATACCGAGACCGGAATGCTGAGCGCCAGGTACGCGCCCACGGCGATCAGCGTGAGGATCACGAAGATGATCGGCTTACCGTGGCGCGCTGTCCAATGGGGAGCTTCCGGCGTAGGGTCGGACTGCCTGGTCAAATCGCTCATTTGGATTTCGGTTTGGCCTCGTCCTTCTTCTTCTGATCCTTGCCGCCCTTGTCTTCGTCGGGCGCGTTGTCGTCCTCCTCGGGCGCTTCCTTCGCCGTCGGATCGATCACGCGGACCTTGGCCTTATCGTCCAGGCCGACGCCGCCCACTATCACCACTTCCTCACCGGGCCGCACGCCATTCAGGATCTGCACCTTGTCGCCTTCGCGGACCCCAAGTTTCACAGGGCGGCGGTGCGCCACATTGTCCGGAGTGATCACCAGGCAGGCCGTGCCGCCTTCCTCACCCGGCAGGATTGCGGCGATCGGCACCACCGGGGTTGCCTTGATAATCTCCGTCATGATGGTGACGTGCACGCTGGTGCCGGGCTTGAGCGTTTCCCCCGGGTTATCCGCCTGCACCCACACCTGTAGCGTCGTGCTGTTGAGGTCGGTCGCAGGACTCACTACCGTCACCTTGCCTTCGAGCGTCTCGCCGCCCACCATTGAGATGGTCGCGGGCTGCCCCACTTTCACCGACGCCGCCTGATCCTGGGGCACATTCGCGCGCGCCACGATTTTCGAAATGTCCATCACGGTGAGCAGCGGTGTGCCCGGCGACGCCATCTCGCCCGCGTACAGCGGACGGTCCGACACTACGCCGGAGATAGGACTGACGATCCGCGAGTAGGCCACCTGCACCTCGCTCGATTGCAGATGGCTCTTCGCCGCCTCTACCTGCGAGGCCGCGCCCTTGATCTGCTCCGGGTTGCCCACCGATTGCAGCGTCCGCAAATGCTCCTGCGCCGCCAGCAGCGCGTTGTGCGCCTGCGCGTACGCGACCTGCGCCTCGTCCACCAACTTGCGCGCCAGCGCCCCCTGCTGGAACAGCTTCTCGCGATTGTCGAGCAGTCGCTTGGCAGCCTCGTCGGCCTGCCGTGCAGCGTCCACATCGGTCTGCGCTTTGAACGCCGTGTCAGGCGCCTGCGCCGACGTGGTGTTGCGAAGATTGGCCTCCGCCTGGGCCACCTGCGCGCGGCTCTCCGCTTCCCCCGCCGCCAGGTCGCGGTTTTCCAACACCGCCAGCAATTGGCCCTGCTTGACGTGATCGCCGCGCTGTACCAGGAAGCGCTGCACCGGCGCCGCGATCTTCGGCATCACCGACGCCTGGTCGCGCGCGAACAACGTCCCATCGCCCGCCACGATGCGCCGGATCGTGTCCTGGGTTACGGCGGTCACTTGCACCGGCGCGGGCGCCTCGACCTCCTTCTCTTCCTTCTTGGAACAGGAGACCAGCAGCAGCGGGATCAACAATAGAGATAGGTTCTTCATGGGCTAGAATGCCCCCGTTAGGGTCTGTAAGGAAGCCAGGGCCAGGCGATAGCGCGCCAGTCCGTCGTCATAGGCGTTGCGCGCGGCGAACAGCGTGCTCTGCGCATCCACCACTTCGAGCACCGTGACCTCGCCTGCCTGGTAGCGCAGGAGGGTGAGTTTCAGGCTTTCGTCGGAGAGGTCCAGCGAGTTTTTTAGCGATGCCACCTGGCTCGCGGCGACGCTTGCCTCCAGATAGAAGGCGTGCAAATTGGAAAGCAGTTGGCGCTGGGTAACGCTCAGTTCGGTGCGCGCCTGCTGAAGCTTCAGCTCGGCCTGTTTCACCTTGCTCCGCGCCGCGCCCCAATTCCATACCGGGACCGTGAGGCTCGCCACCACAGCGCTGCCGAGGTTGTTCTGGCCGAATTCATTGTGCAGGGCGTATTGGTTGGCCTGAATGCCGAAGAAATAATCCACCGAGACGGAGGGGTACAGGCCGGAGCGCGCGCTCTTGATACC
>JBDTPR010000135.1:0-12211 GCA_039932635.1 Candidatus Solibacter sp. | reverse complement strand
ACAATGATCGGCAGCAGCGAATTCTTCAGCGAATTCTGCTGGAAGATATCGGCGAAGCTGGTGCTGATGACCGCGCGGAAGCCCCACTGCGTGAGCGCCCAGGGAGCATGCTCGCGCGAGCTGCCGCAGCCGAAATTGTCGCCGGCCAGCAGCACCTGCACGCCCTGTGATTCGGGCTTATTGAGCACGAATTCGGGTTTCGGATTGCCCTCGGCGTCGTAACGCCAGTCGTTGAAAAGCTGCTTGTCGAGCCCCTGCTTCGAGGTCGTCTTCAAGAAGCGCGCCGGAATAATCTGATCGGTATCGACGTTATTCAGAGGCAGCGCAATCATGCGGCTTTCGAAGTTCGTAAACGGCTTCATAAGAGGGTCCTCACGTCGGTAACTACGCCGGTGATGGCGCTGGCGGCGGCGGTCTGCGGACTAGCCAGGAACGTGCGCCCGCCCTTGCCCTGACGGCCTTCAAAGTTACGATTGCTGGTGGAGACGCTGTACTGTCCCGGAGTAAGTTGGTCGCCGTTCATGGCGATGCACATCGAGCAGCCCGGCTCGCGCCATTCGGCGCCGGCGTCGATGAACACGCGGTCCAGACCCTCGGCCTCGGCTTGCTTCTTGATGTCGTGCGAGCCCGGCACCACCATCACGCGGACTTTGTCGCTGACCTTACGGCCTTTCAGGATACCGGCGGCGGTGCGCAGATCGCTGATCCGCGAGTTGGTGCAGCTCCCGATGAAGACGACGTCGATGGGGTGGCCCACCAGCGGCTTGCCGCCTTCGAGACCCATGTAGGCGAGCGCCTTGGTGATGGAATCGCGCTGCATCGGGTCGGAAATTTGTGAGGGCTCCGGGAGCGGCGCGTTGATCGACACACCCATCCCGGGGTTGGTGCCGTAGGTGATCATCGGTTCGAGCGTGCTGGCGTCGATTGTGACCGCGCGGTCGTAGGTCGCGCCCTCATCGGTAGGCAGCTGTTTCCAGCGCGCCACCGCGGCATCCCATGCGGCGCCCTTCGGCGCGTGATCGCGGCCGGCGAGATACTCGAAGGTTGCGTCGTCTGGTGCGACGAGTCCCGCGCGCGAGCCGCCTTCGATCGACATGTTGCAGACCGTCATGCGCTCTTCCATGGTGAGCGCGCGGATGGCGCTGCCGGTGTACTCGAAGACACTGCCGGTGCCGCCGCCGATGCCGATTTGGGCGATCAGCGCGAGAATAATGTCCTTCGCCGAAACGCCGGGAGCCAGCTTGCCATCGACATGCACCTGGAAGGTTTTCGACTTGCGCTGCAGCAGGCACTGCGTGGCCAGCACGTGTTCGACTTCGCTGGTGCCGATGCCGAAAGCGAGCGCGCCGAATGCGCCATGCGTGGCCGTGTGGCTATCGCCGCAAACCACGGTCATACCGGGTTGCGTGAGGCCGAGTTCCGGTCCAATCACGTGCACGATGCCCTGCCGCTCGGAATGTATGCCGAGGCAGCGAATGCCGAACTCGCTGCAGTTGGTTTCGAGCTGATCGAGCTGCTTCTTCGCAATCTGATCGATAATCGGCAGCGTGCGGTCCGACGTGGGGATGCTGTGGTCGGCGGTGGCAATGGTGAGCTCGGGACGGCGCACCTTGAGGCCGCGCTCGCGCAGGCCCTGGAAGGCTTGAGGCGACGTCACCTCGTGTACCAGGTGGAGATCGATGTAGAGCAGGGTGGGCGCACCGGGGCGCTCGTGAACTACGTGGTTGTCCCAGAGTTTTTCGATGATCGTGCGTGGCATAAATTCTCTTTGAGGGCGAGACTTCAGGATAGCGCTCCCACGCGAACGGCGGCCACCCAGAGGCCGCGCTGCGAGCGGAGGCAAATAATTCGGATAAGCGCGGAACGGGTAGGTTCCGCGCTCATCCGATGGCGGCGCATACGGCCTGTCCCACCTGTTCGGTGGTGGCTGGCGTGCCCGAAGGCCTCAAATCTGCCGTGACGTGACGGCTTTCGAGGACCGCTTCGATGGCGGTTTCCACCGCGGCGGCTTCTTCCTTCAAACCAAAACTGTACACGAACATCGCGCCGACCGAACCGATGGCGCCGAGCGGATTGGCTTTGTTTTGTCCCGCGATATCGGGAGCGGAACCGTGCACCGGCTCGTACAACCCGACCCATGCGCCCGAAGGACGCTGTGCGCCAATCGAAGCGGAGGGCAACATGCCAATGGAGCCGGCGAGCACCGCGCCTTCGTCGCTCAAGATATCGCCGAACATATTTTCCGTGAGCACGATGTCGAAGCGCTTGGGGTTGAGCACAAGCTGCATCGCGCAGTTGTCCACCAGCAGATGGTCGAGCTCGACGTCGGGATAGTCCTTCGCCACTTCGACTACCACACGGCGCCACAGCTGCGAGTTCTCCAGCACGTTCGACTTATCCACCGAAGTTACTTTGTTGCGGCGCGCGCGCGCAAGGTGGAAGGCCATACGGGTAACGCGTTCGATTTCCGCACGCGTGTAGGTCATGGTATTGACCGCCCGTTCCTCCGCTCCGGTACCAGAGATACCGCGCGGAGTCCCGTAATAGATCCCGCCCGTCAGTTCGCGGACGATGATCATGTCGGTACCTTCCACCAAATGGTTCTTTAGGGGAGAAGAATCCAGTTGCGACGCATACGCGCGAACCGGGCGCAAATTCGCAAACACGCCCAGAGCCTGGCGAATTCCGAGTAGCCCTTTCTCGGGCCGCTTCTCGGGTGGTGCATTATCGAATTCCGGGAGGCCGACCGCGCCCATCAAAGTGGCGTCGGCGGATGCGGCAAGTTTCGCCGTCTCCTCAGGGAAGGGTGTGCCGGTTTGATGAATGGCGATGCCGCCCAGCAGGCCTTCGGACAAATTCAGAGTATGATTCCACTTGGCCGCGACATGCTGCAACACGCGCACAGCTTCGCGGGTAACTTCGGCGCCGATGCCGTCGCCGGGAAGTACGAGGACGTTGAGGTTCATTAGTCTGCCGCCACCGCCTCTTTGGCCTTGCGGCCATCGAGTATGAGCCTGACGATTTCCTCGTCCATGAGGCCCTTTTTGCGGTGGTCCGCGACCGCTGTGAAGCGGTGATACAAGCTGTCGAGCTCTTCCTTGGTGAGTTCGAAGCCGGCGCGCTGCGCGCGTTCGTTGAGCGCGTGGCGGCCGCTATGCTTGCCCAGCACCAGCTTGCCTTCAGGCACGCCGACGGTGCGCGGGTCGATGATTTCGTAAGTCGATTTTTCCTTGAGGTAGCCATCCTGATGGATGCCGGCCTCGTGCGCGAACGCATTGCGTCCGACGATTGCTTTATTGGGCTGGGGCCCAAAGGTGATGATCGAGCTGAGTAACTCGCTCGCCGAATAGAGATGCTCGGTATGGATGCCGGTGTGGTAGGGGTAGCTATCGGCGCGCGTCTTGAGGATCATTACGATCTCTTCGAGCGAGCAGTTGCCCGCGCGTTCGCCGATGCCGTTGATGGTGCATTCGATCTGTCGCGCGCCGGCCTCGATTGCAGCCAGCGAATTCGCCACCGCGAGGCCAAGATCGTCGTGGCAGTGCACGCTGACGATGGCGCAATCACCCAGGGCATTGACGATACGTCCGATCAGGGAGCCGTATTCTTTCGGTGTGGAATAGCCCACGGTGTCCGGGATATTCACCGTGCGGGCTCCGGCGGCGACCACTGCCTTGGAGACTTTTTCTAGGAAATCGGGTTCCGTGCGGGCGCCATCTTCCGCCGAGAATTCGACGTCGTCGACGTGCCTCCGGGCCAGTTCGACAGCCGCCACGGCCTCGTCCAGCACCTGCTGCTGCGTTTTCTTCAGCTTGAACTTGAGGTGGATTGGGCTGGTGGCGATGAAGGTGTGTATGCGCGGGCGCTTGGCGTGTTGCAGGCTGCGCGCGGCGCGTTCCACGTCGAGCGTGCAGCAGCGCGCGAGCGCGGCCACCTGGGCCCACGGGAATTCGCGGCTGACGGCATCGACGGCTTCAAAATCGCCTTCGGAGGCAATGGGGAATCCGGCTTCGAGAATGTCGACGCCGAGTTCCACCAGCTTGTGGGCCATCCTCAGCTTTTCGGGGACGGTCATGCTGCAACCCGGCGATTGCTCGCCGTCGCGCAGGGTCGTATCGAAAATGTATACTCTGTCGCTCACAAGATCATTATTACGGCCGGCTGTTCGATTTAGCAAATTTATAATTTTCGCAGTCCATATTAGCGAATGTTATACTCAAAGCACGCTTCATGGAACTGCATTCCCTTCAGGTATTCCTCACGATTGCCACCGAGAAGAGCTTTTCGCGCGCAGCGGGAAAATTGCTGCGCACGCAGCCTGCGATTTCGCTATCCCTGCAAAAACTGGAGCAGGAACTGGGCGAGAAACTGATCGATCGGTCGGGGAAAGATCTCATCCTCACCGACGCCGGCCGCACTGTGCTCGATTACGCGCGCCGCTTCCAGAGCCTGCAACTGGAGATGGACAACTCGATTGCCGAGCTACGCGACAACTCGGCGGGCCGCCTGATCATCGGGGCCAACGAGTCCACTACTTTGTATTTGCTCAAACACATTGAGCGCTACCGCGAACTGTATCCCAAGGTGAAAGTGCAGGTGCGGCGCAGCTTTTCCAGCAAGCTACCCAACGAATTGCTAGATGGCAACCTGGAACTCGGTGTGATCAGCTACGATCCCGCCGACGAGCGACTGAAATCGAAGGTGATTTACACCGATGCGCTGGCCTTCGTGTGTTCGCCGCAGCACCGCCTGGCGCACCGCAAATCGGTCACGATCGGCGAACTTGCGGAAGAGAATTTCATCGCCCACAACGTGGTGTCGCCGTATCGCGAAGTGGTGCTGCGGGAATTTCTGGCTCACAAAGTACCCCTTCGTATGGACGTCGAAATGCCAACGATCGAGACCATACGCAAGCTGGTGGAACGTAACATGGGCGTGGCTTTTTTGCCGCGCATGTGCGTAGAGCAGGAGATCGAGCAGAAGCGCCTGTGCGAAGTCCGCGTCAAGGAAATGCACGTGGAGCGCAAGATTCGCCTGATCTATCCCACGCGGCGCGGGCTGAGTCACGCTGCGAAGGCGTTCCTGGAAGTGGTCGGCTAGCCTCCTGCTAGACTGGTGGTTTGAACCGCCTTCTGCGTTACGCAGGCCCCGCCCTTGTCGCCGGGGTCCTGCTCGCCGCCATCGAGTCCACGGTGCTTCCCGCGGACGATCCGGCGATCCGATATGCCACTACTCCCGCGCGCGACCGCGCCGCGCTGCTCGATGTCCGGCTGCGCTCGGGCGAGACTAAACTTGGGTATCATCGCGATTTCGGCTACCTGATTGCTCTGCTCAAAGCGCTCGACGTGCCGGTGGCTTCGCAGGTGCTCGTCTTTTCTAAAACCAGCTTTCAGGCTCCGCGAATCGCTCCGCGTACGCCGCGCGCGCTGTACCACTCGGCCGATCTCTCGATAGGCTTCGTACGCGGCGGCGATGTGCTTGAGATCGCGGCAACCGATCCCAAACAGGGCGTCGTCTTCTACACTTTGGATCAGGAGGAGGCCGCGCGGCCTCGTCTGGTGCGCCGGGAAGAATGCGTGCAATGCCACTTTGGGGCGGCCAGTTTGGGAGTGCCGGGGCTCGTCATCCGCTCTGTCCACGCGGACCGTAACGGCCAGGCACTGGGCGCCGGGCGTTCGTTCCTTACCGACCATCGCAGTCCGCTGGATCAACGCTGGGGCGGCTGGTATGTCACGGGACTCTCCGGCGCGCAGCATCACCTCGGCAATCAGACGGTGACCGATCGCGATTATCCCGAATACGATCGCGCCGCGGGTTCCAACGTGCGCTCATTGGAGCGCCTGGTGGATACCGGCGCGTATCTCGCCGCGCAGAGCGACATCGTATCGCTGATGACGTTCGAGCACGAATCGCGCTTCACCAATCTGGCGACCCGCCTGGGGTGGGAGAGCCGCCTGGGGCGCGATATGGACGCCACAGCGGAAGAGTTCGCGCACTACATCCTGTTCGAGGACGAAGCGCCACTCACCGACGCCATCGAAGGGGGCGCGGAATTCGCCAACGCCTTCGCCGGTGCCGCGGTTCGAGACCACGCGGGCCGGTCGCTCCGCGAATTTGATTTGAAGACCCGCATGTTCAAGTACCGGTGCAGTTACATGATTTACGCGGGTCAGTTCGACGCGCTGCCCGCCGATGCGCGCGACAATCTTCTGCGCCGCGTTTACGGAATGTTGACCGGAGCCGCGCCATCGAAGATTCCCGCCGCCGAGCGCCGCGCTATTGTCGACATCCTGCGCGAGACGAAGAAGACACTTCCCGCCTGGTTCAAGTAAGGCGTTACTAGTGGTGCGCTCCGTGGCCTGTGGCGCCCTTTACGTGCCCGCGATGCCGCGGGTCTTTCGACACCTTGCCGGCGGGCGCAGGTATGGGTCCCGAGTGGGGCGAATTCAGCCCGTAGACGTTCAGGCGGTCGGAGAATGTCGGAAGGTAGACCTTGCCATTGGCTACGGTGGGTGGGACGTACTTGGCGAAATCGAAGTTGTCGGCGGGATCGTTCACGTCGGTGCTCCACAGTAACTCCAGCGTCTCGGCATCGAATGCACGCAGCGTCCCGCGCACGATTTCCACAAACGCGTCGTCCTTATAGGGAATGGCGCCCCACAGAATGCCGTTCTCCCGGCCGTTCGCCGACACCGAGAGAAATCCGCCCGGCATCCCTTTGTTGCCCATGATGCCCTTGAGTGCCTTGGTGTTGAACTTGCCGTTCTGGTAGTGGAACGCGCGCACGTTGTCTTCCTCGGGCCACACGTAAATCGTGGGACCCTGGCGCGCGCTATCGAAGTAGACCGGCGAGCCGTGATTGTGATGGTAGCCCGCGTTGAACAGGAGTGGAAACCAGCTCAGCAGCGTGATTCGCCACGGCCGCGCCGCCTGAAAATATTGCAGCGGTGGATTGGTCCCGTCGCGAAACCAATGATGCTCCTGCAACGCGCCGAGTTTGTCTCGCGCCAGCAGCCACAGCTTTCCGTCCTTGCCGCCGCCTACCAGTTGGTCGGTTCCCGGCATCAGCATCGGTCCCGACGACCCGAGATCGATATCGAGGGCGTTTTGCGTTTTCACGGCCGCGGGCGCGAACCAATCCACCAGTTCCAGATTCGGACTGAGCTTCAGGAAGACACCGCCGAACTGCTTGGCCGCGGGGTCGAAACTGCCGTTCCCGGTCATGAAATACAGGTTGCCCTTCTCGTCCACCGCCGGACCGTTGCCCGCCTGCCAGATTCCACCCTCGCGTCCGCCGGGCGTGGTACAGAACGCGGGCTCCAGTTGACGCAGCGTCGCGGGATCGAAGGCGATCACGAAGCCTTGCCATGGCGGCGCGTCCTGGTGCGACCCCACCGCGACGTACACTTTATTGTTCGCCAGGTTCAGCGCGGCGCGCTGAATGTGGCGTCTGGCTAGGTCCTCCCGCGGGACATCGCCGGTGGCCAGCAGCGGAATGCGGATGTCGGCCTGGCGCATGATCGCTCCAGTCGCGAGTTCGAGCGCGTGGATGCGCAATACTACGGGGCAGGCGGGTGTGGCGGCCTGCTCGCCGGGGCATTGCGGTTGCGCGATCTTCGCCACTACATAGATCCACCCGCGCGCGCGGTCGATCACCGGAGTGCTGGTGACGCCGATGTACGGGCGTACGTTGTACTGCCCCAGGAGCGCGCCCGCGTCCTTCGGAATGCGGTCGTAAGGCATCGGCGTGCCGAGGTTGACCTGCCATAGCGGCGCGTGCTCCTCCTTATCGGCGTCGAACGCGTACACCAGGTTCCGCATGGTGGCGACGTACACGACATTGCGCGTGGCCTCGCCCATCGTCAGACCCGTCACCACAAGGGGCTGCGCGTAGATTTGCCCGTCCACCATCACCGAGAAGAGGCGTCCGAATTTCTGCGTCTTCAGGGAAGACGGCGAGAGCGTCACCTCATCAAGGACGGCTCCGGTGCGCGCCAGATTATTGTGATGTGTCAGGACATCGGTAGCGCCCGCCAGTGCGGAAACACCCAGGAGAAGCGCCACGATTCGCATTGCGTAAGCTTATCACTGGCGCCGAGTACACCCGTTTCGGAATACGTGTGTTTGATTACGTTGTGCTGCGCGCTCAGGAGGGATAATGCATAACTTGTGCCAGATTTTTCCCGGCACGACGCGGGGTTCGAAAAGAGGAGCGACACATGAGTCGATTGCAGGGCAAGAATGCGCTGGTGACGGGCGCAAGTTCGGGAATCGGGCAGGCCATTGCCATCCGCTTCGCACAGGAGGGGGCAAACGTCGCTATCGCTTATCGTAGCGAAGCGGAGGGGGCTAAAAACACCGCGGCGATGGCGCGGGCAGCGCGCGCCGACGGGGACAGCGGGCGTGAAATCGTCGTGCAGGCGGACGTCTCCATTGAAGAACAGGTGGAGCAGATGTTCGCTACCACCATTAAAGAGTTCGGGCGGCTGGACATCCTGGTCAACAACGCGGGCATACAGCAGGCGACCCCAAGCCACGAGTTGAGCGCAGCCGATTTCGACCGCGTCCTGGGTGTCAACCTCCGCGGACCCTTCTTATGCGCGCGCGAGGCGATTCGCCATTTTCTAAAGCGCGGCGGCGGCGTAATTCTGAATGACTCGAGCGTGCATGAAATGATACCCAAGCCGAAGTATCTCAGTTACTCCATCAGTAAGGGAGGCATGCGCAACCTCACCAAGACGCTCGCTCTGGAATATTCGGGGCAGGGAATTCGCGTTAATGCCGTGGGACCGGGCGCTGTCGTCACGCCCATCAACAAAGCCTGGATCAACAATCCGGAAGCCAAGAGCGAAGTGGAGAGTCATATCCCGCTGGGGCGCGCGGCAGACCCCGCCGAGATCGCCTCGGTCTTCGCGTTCCTTGCCTCCGATGAGGCGTCCTATATCACGGGCCAGACGATCTACGCCTGTGGCGGGCTCACGTTGTATCCCGAGTTCCGCGTGGCGTGGTCGAGCGGTGAATAGCCCGTCGGAGACTGGAATGAGCATCCTTACGGGTAAAGTCGTACTCGTCACGGGCGCCAAGGGAGGTCTCGGCAGCTCTGTCACCGAGGCTCTGCTCGCGGCCGGGGCCACCGTGATCGGGGTTTCGCGTTCGATCCGTCAGGGCGATTTTTTGCACGCGCGGTTTCACGCGATGCCGGCTGAACTCACCGACGCCGCGGCAGCGCGCAAACTGGTGCAGGACGCGCTCGCGGGGTTCCCGCATATCGACTCGCTGGTGCACGTGATGGGAGGTTTCGCCGGCGGACAGCGCGTCGAAGACACCGATGACGCTACGATGGACCGCATGTTCGACTTGAATTTCCGCAGTGCCTTCTACATCATGAGCGCACTTCTGCCGCACATGCGCGAGCGCGGAAAGGGAAGCATCGCCGTCGTCGCCAGCCGGCAGGGTGTCGAGCCCGGCGCCATGGTGGGAGCCTATAGCGCGTCGAAGGCGGCGGTGGTGTCGTTGGTGCGCACGGTCGCGATCGAGAATAAGGATCGAGGCATCTCCGCCAACACGGTCCTGCCCGGCACCATGGATACGCCTGCCAATCGCAAGGCCGATCCGGCCAACGATGGCGCCATGTACGTGCAGCCAGCGCAGGTTGCCGGACTCCTGGTGCACCTGGTAAGCGATGTAGGAGCGCAAATCACCGGAGCCGCTATTCCGGTCTACGGCAAGCAGTTGTAAGACTCCCCCCGGCATGAAAGACTTATACCGTCTTATATCGAGTTGTAAGATTAGTCTTGCGAGCCCGGGTAAAAGGTTGCTATGATCCCGCCTTAGAGCAGTTTTAGCCTCAGGAGGAAGTCTGTACCTTGAACGCATATAAGGAACGGGTGAGCGCTGGGGACTCGACTGCTACGTCAAGATCCTGCTGTGGCGTCTACGTGCAACAAGTGAACCGTATCGCCAGACTTACCCGGCAGATCCAAATCTGGAGCCAGGATCGCGAGCCCTCATCCATTCGCGAGCTGCGGCTCGCTATGAAGCGCATAGAACGGATGGAAAACTGGCTTGCGGCGCACAGCCACGAGAGTTCACTTCCGGGTGCGAAGAACTCGCCAATCCTTGTCCAGAAGACCCCAGGTGACCAGGTCCAGCCAACGCTCGTTGGCCCAGGCGGCTTCGCGGAGCAGCCCCTCGCGGGTAAAACCCAGACGCTCGGGGATCGCGCAACTCCGCGTATTGAACACGCCGCACTGGATGATCACGCGGTGCAACTCTAACTCGTCGAAGAGATACTCCAGCATGTTTTCGCAGCATCGAGTCATGATGCCCTTGCCTTCGTATTGCTGGTCGATCCAGTACCCGATACTGCAATTCCGGTTCAGCCAGTCGATGGGATGGCAGCCCCACGAACCGGCAAAAGCGCCGTCGATCCAGACGCCGCACTGGGGACCGCGCCCGGCCGCGAACTGCTCCTGAACCTTTAAAATGAACTGCCGGGAATCGGCCGCCGACTCCGTCACGTCCACCCACGGCAGCCACTCGCGCAGATAGGCGCGGTTGCGTTCCACCACCGCGAAGACAGCCTCCGCGTCGCGTGGTTCGAACAGCTTGAGTTCAATTCCCGAAGCTACCTTGCGCGTGAACATCCGTGGTTTATGCTCCGTCGGGTTTCTGCGGGTTCACCGACTTCGCCACCGCCGGAACTTCCGGCGAATCGTGCTGCATCGAGTACTCGGCGAGGCCTGCCTTCAGCAATTCGAAGGCGGTGGCGGGGTCGTCCACAAACTGGAAGAGCGCAAGATCCTCGGCTGAAATCATGCCGTGTTTCACCAGCGCATCGAAATTGATGACTTCTTTCCAGTACTCGCTCCCGTAGACCAGAATCGTCATTTTCTTGGCGAGTTTCTGGGTTTGCGTCAGCGTCAGGATCTCCATCATCTCGTCGAGCGTACCAAAGCCGCCCGGAAAGACTACCAGCGCCTTCGCCAGGTACGAGAACCAGAACTTGCGCATGAAGAAGTAATGGAATTCGAAGCTCAACGAGGGTGTGATGTACGGATTGGGGAACTGCTCGAAGGGCAGGCCGATATTCAGCCCCACCGTCTTGCCCCCGGCATCTTCCGCACCGCGATTGGCGGCCTCCATGATCCCCGGACCGCCGCCCGAGCACACCACGAAGCGATAGGTGCTGTTGGTGAACTGCTGGCTCCACTCCGTCAACATTCGCGCCAGAGTGCGCGCATCGTTGTAATACCGGCCCATCTCCCCGTCGTCTTCGCGGATCCGCGCCGACCCGAAGAACACCACGGTGTCGCGGACCTTTTCCCTCCGGAAATGCGCCAGGGGCTCCAGGAATTCCGATAAGATGCGCAGCGCCCGCGCGTCCGGACTATTCAGGAACTTATCGTTCAAATACGCTACGGGGCGTCGCTCGCTATGCGGTGCGATTGGGTTCGACATTCTGCGTTAACTCATCGACCTTTCTTTTCAACTCACGAACGGTGCGCAACAACTCGGGGAGTTTGGCGAAGGCAGTGACGGCACGCAGCCACTCATTGGCCGCAAAAGCGGGGGAGCCAGAAATCCGCCCGCCCTTGGGAACGTCGCCGCCGATACCGCTCTGCGCATACACCACCGCGTCCTCGTGGACCGTCAGATGGCCGCTCGACCCGACCTGTCCCGCCAGCACGACATTGCGCTCCAGCACGGTACTGCCTGCCAGTCCGGTCTGCGCACAGATGATATTGTCCTCGCCCACCGTACACGCGTGGCCCACCTGCACCAGGCTATCGATCTTGGCGCCGCGCTTGATTCGCGTCTCGCCCACGGTGGCGCGGTCGATCGAGGTCAGCGTTTGTATTTCGACATCGTCTTCGAGAATCGTCACGCCCGATTGTACAATCTTGATCTGGCGTCCGTCCGCCCGCTTGGCGAAGCCGAACCCGTCGCCGCCCACCACCACGCCATTCTGCAACGTGACCCTGTCGCCTATGCGGCAGAATTCACGCACCGCGGCGTGCGAGTGCGCCAGGAAATCGTCGCCGATCCGTGCCCCTTCATAGATCACGACGTGGGGGTGAATCACGGCGTTACGGCCAATCCGCACATGCTCGCCGACCACTGCGAAGGCGCCCACCGAGCAGCCCTCGCCGAGGGTCGCCGTCGGCGCGATATATGCCATGGGATGCACGCCCGCCGGAGGACGCGGCGG
>JBDTPR010000134.1:0-12222 GCA_039932635.1 Candidatus Solibacter sp. | reverse complement strand
AACGTACCCGAGAACTCGACCTGATCGCCCGAAGGGTCAACCTTGGAGCCTGAAACCTTGCTTCCGCTCGCACGGCTTGCATTTTGCGCCTCTTGTGCCCGCCCGGCTTGTGAGGCGGAAGTCCCCGAAATGTTCTGATCGTAGATTTTCATAGCAACGCCACTTTGGCTAAAGGACATATCGGCAGACTGAGGCAGGACCTTTAGCCCATTCTCGGAAATTCTTTTCGACCGATTTTCCAGCTATTTTTGCCTGACGACCCTAATGCTCCCGCCCGGAACCACCGATCTATCTGCTGTGATCGCCATCGCTTACCGGATCCTATGGATCAGCGTGCAGCCCGGCCCGCCTGACGGCTGGAACGCCGCCGACGGCTGGGAGGTCGACGTCCAACCTCCCGATGAGGCCCTCCAATCGCTCGCCGTCGCCGATTACTCGGTGGTTATCCTGAGTCTTCCTTTGCCCGGCTGGAGCGCGGCTACCTTATTAGATGAAGTGGGGCACCTGGCACCCGGCGTTCCGATTCTGGCGTACGATCCCACCGCCACAGTAGAGACCGCCGTCACGCTCGCGCACCTGGGCGTACAGCAATTCCTCCCCGACATGGAGAGCGCCCGCGAGTTGATTTCGCGGGCCATCGAAGACCGCTGCTCCACCAGCCTTACGCACCTTGCCGGCCAGCTTGAGCGCGCCGATTGGGAGCGGCTGTTGGTAGGTACCAGTCATGAAATGAGGCAGTTGCAGCACATCATCCGGATTGTGGCCGGGCGCCGGGCCACCGTGCTGATCACGGGCGAGACCGGTACCGGCAAGGAACTTGCTGCCCGCGCCCTGCATCTCGCCGGCACCCGGCGAAGCGCCCCCATGGTGGCCGTGAACTGTAGCGCCCTTCCCGAGACCCTATTGGAAAGCGAGCTTTTCGGCCACGTCCGCGGGGCCTACACCGGAGCGTTCCAGAACCGGGTGGGACGCTTCGAGCAGGCGCAGGGGGGCACCCTCTTCCTGGACGAAATCGGCGAGTTGCCCATGGACCTGCAAACCAAACTGCTTCGCGTCCTGCAGGAGCGCGAGATCCAACGCCTCGGCAGCTCGGAGACCATCAAGGTAGACATACGAGTCGTGGCGGCCACCAACTGCGACCTGCCGCGCCGCATCGAACAGGGCAAATTCCGCGAGGATCTTTATTACCGCCTCAATGTCGTGCCGCTCGAAATGCCGCCATTGCGCCGCAGAACCGGAGACGTGCCTATACTGGCCTTCCACTTCGTCGAGCGCTTCTGCCGCTCCGAGGGCCTGCCGCTGAAAACGCTTTTGCGCGAGACGCTGGACCGCTTGTGCGAGTATTCCTGGCCCGGCAATGTTCGCCAGTTGGAGAACGCGGTGGAAATGGCGGTGGCGCTCAGCGAGCAGCGCCGCACCCTAACGCCGTCGGACTTCCCGTTACCAACCTCACTGCCAGAGCGCGCCACTGAGATCCGCGGCCCCCTGGTCTCAGTTCCCGATTGCGGCTTGGATTTCGACCGCACGGTGGCCGTCATCGAGCGGAGCATCCTGGAGCAGGCTCTGCGTAAGACGGGGGGGAATAAGAAGGCCGCCGCGGACATGCTCCACCTGAAGCGCACTACGTTATCGGCGAAGATGCGGACTCTGGAGCCGGCGGCATGTTTCTAGCCCAGCCTATTGCTGCCGCAGCGCGCTCATGGGATCAAGGCGCGCGGCGCGCCGCGCCGGTATGTAGCCCGCTGCCAGGGCAATCACCAGCAGGATTGCGCCCGCGGACACCAACCACCAATACGCCGAAGCCTGGAAGGCGAACAGCATACCGCGAAGTCCCCGCGTCACCGCCATCGCGCCTACGGCGCCGAGCGCGGTACCAGCCAGAGCCAGCGCGGCGACATCGCGGAGCATCATCCATGAGACCGCCCGCCGGGCCGCGCCCAATGCCAGGCGGATGCCGATCTCCTGCGTGCGCCGCTGTGCCGCATACGCGATCACGCTATATACGCCCACCGCCGTGAGCGCCAGCGCGAGCACGCCAAAACACAGCGAAAGCAGCGCGAGCAATTTCTCGTTGCCGAGATGAGCTTCCACCGATTCGCCCAGCGGGTGGATCGCACCCACGAGCAGCGTGGAGTCAACCTCATGGAAGGCTGCGCGTATGCCGCCGGCCAGCCCCGGTCCGCCTTGCCCTTGTGCGCCCAGCCCCGCGCGCACCAATACCGTGGTCACGGGCGCGGGATTCTGCGTCATCGGCACGTACAAAACGAAGCCATAGGGATCTCGCGGATTCGAGAACCGCACGTCCTGCGCCACTCCGACTACCAGCAGCGCGTCCTTGGTTTCGAAGGTCCGCCCGGTGGAAATCAGGCGGCCGAGGGCGTTGCCATTACCGAACAATGCGCGTGCGGCGGTGCGGCCGATCACTACGATCTTGGGGTCGGCGGCGCGGTCCGCGTCCGAGATGCCGCGGCCGGCCAGAATCCTGGTGCCGGCGGTCTCGAAGTACCCCGCGGACACGTGCACCATGCGCGTGAAATCGTCGCGCTGCGTGGGGCGCTCCGCGGTGGACAGATTGCACGAATGCACCATCGAACTTAGCATGCCGAACGCGGAGAGTGCCGCCGAGCGCACTCCGGGAATGGCATTCATCCGCTCATAGAGCGGCTGGCGAAGCGCGGTCCGGCGCGTCATCACGGCTCTGGTCATCTCGAGCGGAATGTCCGCCGCCATGACGTTGCGTGTATCGTAGCCGAAATCCTGGTGGCGCAGATTCCAGAGCGACTGCGAAAGCAATGCCGCCGCCGAGAGCAAGGTCAGTGAGAAGCACAACTGCGCCACCACCAGCACCCTGCCGAAGCGATTGCGAAAGCGTCCGCCTCCGGCGCGCTGCCCCGCCTGCAATGCCGAGTGCACGTCCACCCGTGTGGACGCCCACGCCGGAGCCAGGGCGAACAGGCAGGTCGCGCCCATCGCCAGCGCCGCCGTGAAGGCCACGTGGCGAGGGTCGAAACTAAGCGAGAGGCGCCAGTCGCCCGATGACGAGGCCCAGGCCACCAGGCCGCGGGCGCCCTGCCATGCCAAAAGCAGCGCCAGGGCCGCGCCGGCCAGCGAAATCAAGAGCCCTTCCGTGAGCAACTGACGCGCGATCCGTGCGCGCCCGGCGCCCAAGGCCAACCGCACGCCGATCTCCTGCGTACGCGCCGCCGCCCGTCCCATCATCAGATTCGCCAGGTTGTTGCAGGCAATCAGCAGCACCAGGCCGGTCAGGCCCATCAGCACCCACAACGGCTTCCCGAAGCGCTCCCCCAGGGCCGCGATCCCGCGGCTGGCGCTGTGTACCTGGACTAGGTAGTCGCGGCCGGGTTTATGTACCGTCAGCTCCGCGATACCTCCGTAGATCGGCGCCAGCGCCAACTCCGCCTGGCGCAGCGACACGCCGGGGCGCAGCCGTCCCAGCATGGTTAGCCACGAGTGCGACGGAGCGTTGAGCCAATCGCCCGGCGTGAACAGAGGTTGGAAACCGATGGGCAGCCACAGGTCCGGCAGGGAGCCCACGGTCTCGCCGAAGAACTCCTGCGGGGCAACTCCGATCACCGTGCCGCTCGCGCCATTGATCTCCAGCACCTGCCCGAGCGCCGCCTGGCTACGCCCAAACTCGCGGGCCCAGAACGCGTCGCTCAGCACCATCACCGGAGGCGCGCCGGGCCGATCGTCCTCCGCCGTAAACACGCGCCCCTGACGCGCGGCTACGCCCAGCACGGCGAAATAATTGCCCGTAACCAGCGAACCCTTGACCGACCGCAGCGCGCCCCGGCCGCGTAGGACCGCCTGCCGCAGCGGAAAGTCACTGACCGCGATCATGCCGTCGAACACCTTCTGCTGCGCCGCCATGTCGCGATAAAAGGGATAGCTGACGTGTATCCCTTCTCCGTTTTCCAGCAGGCTGACTTCGACGATCGCCTTTGCGTCGCGCACCGGCAGTGAACGGTAGACCACCGCGTCCAGCACCTGATAGATCGCGGAATTCGCGCCAATGCCCAGCGCCAGAGTCAGGACCGCCGCCAGCGTGAATCCGGGATTGCGCCGCAATTGGCGGAGCGCATAGGAGACGTCCTGCGCCAGAGTGTCGAGGAAGGGAAGGCGGCGCTGTTCCTGGTAGGTCTCTTCGAGTCGCAGCACGGGGCCGAAATCGCGTTTCGCCGCGGCGCGAGCTTCGGAGGGCGCCAGTCCGCGCCGCTCGTGATCGGCTGCCAGCATGGCGAGGTGCGCCGCGATTTCGCCCTTCAACTCCGCGGGGGTGCGCCCTTTTCCGCGCAGGCGCGCCAGGAGAACGCGCAGCGCGCTCACGACTCGCTCTCCAGCAGGCGCGCCATCATTGCTACGGTGCGCGCCCAGTTCTCGGTCTCTTCCGCCAGTTGCCTGCGCCCGGCCCGCGTGATCGAGTAGAAGCGCGCCTTACGATTGTTCTCGCTGGCGCCCCATTCGGCCGCGATCCAGCCCTTCTGCTCTAAGCGCAGCAGCGCCGGGTAGATCGTCCCCTGGTTCAGGGCGAGGGCGCCATCCGACATCTGCTCGATGCGCCGCGCAATGCCGTAGCCGTGTTGCGCGCCGAGACCTTCCAGGGTTTTTAAGACCATCAGGTCGAGCGTGCCGTAGGGGACCTCTCTGTTGCCCATCTACAGGAGTATGCTCGCGCTTCTGTGGAAAGTCAACAGGTACGGTTAGCCAACGCTCCCTCACGGTCGCGGCTCTGATTGGGGGCTAGTACCTAACTCAAATGGAATTGCTGTCCGATGCGGTGCACCGCCACCCTGTCTGGGTGGCTTGCGGCGCTCTGCTGCAGGCGCTCGATTGGCTCGAAGTACGGCTCGCGGCTCAGGCGGAAGGTCTGGTGATGCACCGGCAGGAAGAACTCCGCACCCGCATCCTGCGCCATCTGCCACGCCTGCTCCGGCGTGCAGTGCGCATGGATCCAGGGATTGTAGGCGCCCACCGGCATGATTGCCAGATCGTACGGCCGCGAGGTGCGCAACTCGCGGAATGCCGGGGTCATCGCGGTATCGCCGCCGAAGAGCACGCGATGCCTGCCCGATTCGATGGTGTAGCCGTTGTAACCCCGATACGTATCGCGGCGCATGCGCGCTCCCCAATGGCGCACCTGGAACGCGCGGATCTCCAGCGGTCCCACGCGCACCCGTTCGCCCCATGCGAGTTCGTGCACCGCGCCGTAGCGGCCGACACGCAGCAGATCCGCCGTGCGCGCCGCCGTCACTACGGTGGTCCACGGATTCTCCAGCTTGCGCAGACTGCGTATGTCGAAGTGGTCCATATGCGCGTGCGAGAGCAGGACCACATCGAGCTTCGGCAACTCCGCGATGGTGAGCGCAGGCGCCACCAGCCTCTTGAGGCCCAAGGTGAGCGGTCCAAAGCCGATGCCCGCGCGCGCACTGAATACCGGGTCGGTGATGAGCGTAGCCCCATCGATTTTCAGCAGCACGGTGCTGTGTCCCAGCCACGCGGCATGCAGGCCCGTATCCGGCCAGTGCTGAGGGCGCGGACGATGCGGAGCCGCCGGTATCTGCCGTCGGAAATCCTTTACCATGCAGCGACTGTCCATCTGGAGTATTCGATGCGGCGTGGGTCACGCCGGTTGCGTTCGCTATATTGAGGTGGTGGCCCCGGGTAAAGATCCGTTGCGATTAGCGATTCATGTGATTGTCTACATCGCGCTGTTCTATGCAACCGCGTTTGTTTTCACCGGACCGATTGTCTGGCTGGGCGGCTACCTGACGGGCATTACCGGCGTCACGCTGCTTTCCGCTGTTTTCGCCAACTGGCTGTCGCTGCGGATCTACGAGAATCGGCATGTGGTGGATATCGGACTCTGGGTGAATCGCCGGTCCGCCGAAAACCTCATCCTGGGACTCGCCGGCGGAGCGGGCACCGCTGCCCTGGTTTTGCTGCCACCCCTGATTGCGGGGGCGGCGCACTTTAGAGCCACGCCTGACGACCAGCCCAACGTGGGCACGATTCTCTTCGTCAGCATTCTGCTGGCGGCCGGCTCGATCGGCGAGGAAGTCTTCTTCCGCGGCTATGGTTTCCAGGACTTGCTGGCGTCGGTGGGACCCTGGGCGACGGTCGTCCCGGTGGGCATTATCTTCGCGCTGTTGCACGGCTCCAACCCCGGCGCGAACTGGTTCAGCACCGCGAATACCGCCGGCTTCGGCATCTTATTCGGCTACGCGTACCTGCGCAGCCGTGACCTGTGGCTGCCCATGGGACTGCACTTCGGGTGGAACTTTACACTGCCACTTTTCGGAGTGAACGTCAGCGGGCTTAGAATGAAGGTGACGGGCTACGAGATGTCGTGGACCGCCGGCAGCTTGTGGAGCGGCGGCGAATATGGGCCGGAAGCCAGCATCCTGACTTCCGCGATGCTCATCGCGCTATTTATCTATCTCTATAAGGCACCGATTCGCCGGCAGGTTTCACCGCTGACCGACCCGCCCGTGGGGAGTGAAGTATGCGAGGCTATGCCGTCATCGCCATCCTGACCCTCTCGCCGTCCCTCTGGCCGGCGGGTAACAAACTCACGTGGGAAGATCGCGTGGAATTGACGCGAGGGCTCACCGCCGAGTACGCCACGGTGAAAGCACTGCTGCCGCGCTCCAAGAAAGCGCTCGAGTTTGACGCCAAGACGGGGTACGACAAGAAGGTCTGGACGCAGATTTCGCGCGAGAGCGGACCTGCCGCGCGCAACGGCGACCTGATCCAGATCACCAAGGTGGAGATCGAAGACGACAAGCTGGTCCTGCAGATCAACGGCGGCTTCAAGGGCGGGCGCAAATGGTACGAAGGCGTCCAGATTGGCATGGGCGGCAACACAGCGCCAGTTTCCACACAGAGCGATGCCAACGCTCCCGCCGGGACGTCTATCGCGATTCTATTCCACAAGCCGCTGGAACCCATCAAGGCTTCCGAGATTAAGAAAATGCTGGCGCCGGTGCTCGATTTCGAGAAGCACAGCGTCACCCAACTTTATTCCGAGAGCCTCCCGCCGGAGACGCAGGCCGCGATTAAGGAGAAGCGCATTCTGGTCGGGATGGACCATGAGCAGGTGCGTATGGCGTTGGGGCTGCCGCAGCACAAATCGCGCGAGACGAAGGACGGCCTGGATGTCGAGGATTGGGTGTACGGCACGCCGCCCGGCAAGATCACGTTCGTCACCTTCGCCGGCGATAAAGTGATCAAGGTAAAGGACTCCTACGCGGGACTGGGGAGCCAGGTCGGGCCGACGCCCGTCGTCCGGTAAATGCGCGCTACGTTGTGTCGGGTTCTCGCCGCCGCGGGTGCGATGCTGGCGGGTTGCTCCGGTCCTAAGACTTCAGACCGCCCCGCCGCCCCCGGCCAGGCCTCCGCGGCCGCCGATGAAGCCCGCATTACGCAGTTCTACGCTACAGCTCCTCGCGTGGGACGCGGCGAGAAGACGCTGCTCTGCTACGGCGTCGAAAATGCCGGGAGCGTGTGGCTCGATCCGGGTCATAAGGAGCTTTCCGCCGCGCTTTCGCGATGCATTGAAGTGACGCCCACGGAGGACACCACGTACGTCCTTTCCGCGCAGAGTCCCGGGGGGAAGCCGGTCACGCGCGAATTGAAAGTCGCCACCGGGGCAGCGCGGGCGCGCATCGTAAACGTCAACATCAGCGCGCTGGAAGTTAAGGCCGGCGATTTGGTCAGCGTGTGTTACGTGGTGGAAAATGCGCGCTCCGTGACGATTGCGCCTTTGAAGCATCGCGGTGGCGCCAACCCGAAGGGGTGCGCCACCGACCAGCCTCGAAAATCGACTACGTACACGATTACCGCCACCGGGGCAGGCGGCGAAACCGATCAGGAGCGCGTCACCGTCCGGGTGAAGTGAATACGCTTGCTGACGCGCGCGGCTCGGTTTGGGGGCACCACGGCCGCTACGCTACTGTCTCGACTACCGGCAACTCCATTTCCTGGAACCACAAACTCAGCACCAGGAGCGACCATAGCCAATGGCTGTTGTCTCGCCGGCCGCTATCGTGCTCGTCGAGGAGGGCGCGCAGGAACTCCGGCGACACCAGTCCGCGATCCAGGAATGCCGATGACGTCAGGTTATCGTGCAGGAACTCGCGCAGCGAGCCGCGGAACCAATCCACCAGCGGCACGCCGAAACCCTGTTTAGGACGATTGAGCAGCGCGGGCGGCAAGCGATCGCCCAGCGCGTCCAGCAAAATTTTCTTCCCCTGCCCGTCCGAGATCTTCCAGGCATGCGGTATCGTTGCCGCCAGTTCCGCCAACTCGTGATCGAGCAGCGGGGAGCGCACTTCGAGCGAATTCGCCATCGACATGCGATCGACCTTCACCAGCATGTCGCCGGTAAGGTTCGCCGCCGCTTCCCAGTGCATCACTTGCGAGAGCGTGCCCACCGACTCCGGCAAAATGTAATCCGGCAGCATGCGCGCCAGGAAGCCCGACTCGGCCGGCAGCATCCACTCGGGACGTAGGAGCCGCGAGCGCATGTGATAGGGCGCGTAATTGAGAGCGAAGTAGCGATCCAGCCCGTTCTTCCGCCCCACCATGTACAGAAAATTTTTGCCATAGGCGGCATACGGCAGGCAGGCCGAGATCCACGAGAGCAGTAGCCGCGCGGCCTGCGGCACGCGATCCAACCCGCTCAGCTTCTGCACCTGCTGGAGACTCTTATAGCCGCCGAACAACTCGTCGCCGCCATCGCCGCTCAAGGCCACCTTCACGAAGCGCGCGGCGAACTCGCTCACGATGAATGTGGGGATCGCGGAGGAGTCCGCGAACGGCTCACCAAAATGCTTCACGAACTTCTGAATGATGGCGATGGAATCGGGCCGCACGACAATTTCGTGGTGCTCGGTCTTGAACTTCTCCGCCACCATGCGCGCGTACGGGAGCTCGTTGAAGCGGCTCTCCTCGAAGCCGATGGAGAACGTCCTGATGGGGTCGGGAGATTGCAGCGCCATCGACGCCACTACCGAGCTGGAATCGATGCCGCCGCTGAGGAACGCGCCGAGGGGCACGTCGGCGATCATGCGTATGCGAACCGCCTCGTCGAACTTCTCGCGCACCTGTGCCACCGCGTCGGCGTGGGTGAAGCCCGGCGCGGCTTCCGCGGCCGCGACCGGCATGCGCCAGTAGCGACCCTGCTCCACCTTGCCGCGTTCGTAGGTCAGCCAGCCGCCCGCGGGAATGCGCCGGATGGCGCGATAGGCGGTAAGCGGGTCGGGAATGTAATTGAACTGGAAGTAGAGCCTCAGCGCATCCGCATCCGGCTCCAGAGGGACTCCGGCCTGCCGCAGGCAGGAGATTTCACTGCCGAAATAGATTCCCTGGGGCAGCACGGCGTAGTACAACGGCTTCTTGCCGAAGCGGTCGCGCGCCAGCAGAAGGCGCCCGCGGCGGGCATCCCAGATGGCGAACGCGAACATGCCGCGCAGCCGCTTGAGCCCTTCCACCCCCTGCTCTTCATAGAGGTGAATGATGGTTTCGGTATCGCTGGCGGTGCGGAACTGGTGTCCGCGGGCGATCAGGTCGGCGCGCAGTTCCTGGTATTCGTAGATTTCCCCGTTGAAGACGATCCACACCGACCCGTCTTCGTTCGACATGGGCTGGTGCCCGGTCGAGAGGTCTATGATGCTCAAGCGGCGCATGCCGATGGCGCACCCGCCATCCACATGGACGCCTTCGTCGTCGGGTCCGCGATGGCGGATCTCGCCGCACATGGCGTGCACCAGCGAGGACTGGGCGGGCTGATCAAGACGAACGTAACCGGCGATACCGCACATAGGGAGACTCGTTCGGAGGGCGCTCTTCTGAATTTAGCATCGCTCGAGGGCTCCTGGGTCAGCGCGCGCCGGCGCACGTGGTTGACAGAACCGAACCGCCTGAGCCCTAATTGAGTCATGACCGCGAGTTTTCCCGCATTTTACAAGGCCGACCTGTTGAAGGCCATCGACACCATCGACCTCGAAAAAGTCGGGCAGGCGATCGACATTCTCACCCAGGCTCGTGATCAGGACCGGCGCATTTTCACGTGCGGCAACGGCGGCAGCGCTTCCACGGCTTCCCACTTCGTGTGCGACATGCTCAAGGGCGCCAGCTTCAAGCGCGAGAAGCGTTTCCGCATCATGGCGCTGACCGACTCCCTGCCGACCATCACGGCCTACGCCAACGACGTCACCTACGATTGCGTATTCGTGGAGCAGTTGAAAAATTTCGCCCAACCCGGCGACGTGGTGATCGCCATCAGCGGCTCAGGCAATTCGCCCAACGTGCTGCAGGCCATCGAATACGCCAACTCCATCGGCTGCCGCACGATCGCGCTTTCGGGCCGCGACGGGGGTAAACTCGGTCCCATGGCGGAGCTCAATGTGCAAGCCTGCAACCCTCACATGGGACGCATTGAAGATATCCACATGATCGTCATGCACATGATCGCCTACTACTTCATGGACGCGGAAAAGCCTGTCGCCGTGGGCGCGTAGCAGCGGATGGCCGGCACCGCTTCGCAGGACCGCAGGAAAATCTGGTACGGGCTGATCTCCATCGCTCTCGCCGCTGTGCTGCTGTATTACGCGCTGCGCGGCGTCGATTGGGGCACCGTGTGGGCCACCATGGTGAAGGCCGATCTCCTCTGGCTGGCGGTAGCCTGCCTGCTCACCAGCTGCTCCTTCTTCGTGCGCGCCTGCCGCTGGCGGATTCTGCTTAATGCCGACACCTGGTTCCCTATCGGCACGGTCTTCAGCGCCACCATGGCGGGGTACCTGGGCAACTCTTTTCTGCCCGCGCGCGCCGGTGAGTTCGTGCGGACGTATGTCATCAGCAGCCGCTCTACCCTGAGCAAGACCTATGTACTGACTACAGCGCTCAGCGAGCGCATGGTGGACGCGATTACCCTGGTGCTGGCCAGTTCGGTGGTACTGCTGGGGGTCAATCCTAAGCCCGACTGGCTGGGCGGGGTCAGCCGCACCACGGCCATCGTGGCAGGCGCGGGACTGCTCGCCATCGCCATTCTGCCGCATACCGGCGACCTCTCGGCGCGCATTCTCCGCGCCATTCCGATGCCGGCCGGACTGCGCGACCGCCTGCTAGAACTCACGGCCCAGATTCTGCTCGGCTTGCGTACCTTCCATAGCCTTGGGCGGCTCGCCGGTTTCGCGCTGCTCACGGTCGTGATCTGGTCGATGGATTGTGTCACGGTCATGGCGTGTACCCATGCACTGGGGTTCGGAGTGTCTTTCACCACCGCCCTGCTCCTGATTACCGCGCTGGGACTGGGTAGCGCCCTACCCTCCACCCCCGGCTATGTCGGAATCTTCCAGTTCGTCACCGTCAGCGTGCTAACCCCTTTTGGTATCGGTCACGACACCGCCCTCGCGTACAGTTTCGTCTCCCAAGCGCTCGGCTACATCGTGGTGGTCGCTTTGGGAGTGCCGGCGCTGTACCGGATCAAAGATTGGCGTCAAGCTATCGCATAGTCCTTTCGGCCCACCGCATACGTAGGCCACCCGCTAAAGAAATACCCATTTCCGGCCGATAACTCTCATGAAGTCCCATGAGCCGCGCCCCACTATTGGCAATATTTCTGAGCCGGGTCCTCTTCGCCGCCTCGCCCGGGCCTGAGGCGCTGCCCTTCTTTTTCGTGCCTAACCGGGGACAGGCCTCGGCGGACGTGCGTTACATGACCAGGGGTTCCGGACTGACGGTCCAACTTCGCGCATCGGAGATCGAACTTCGGGTGGCCGGCCGTACCGTCAGCTTGCGTTTCGAAGGGGCCAATCCGGAATCTTCGATTGAAAGCGGTTCGCCGCTCCAGGGGCGCGCCAACTTCTTCTACGGCGGCCCTTCGGAATGGCGCACCGATATTCCCCTATTCAACTCCGTCCTCTATCGCGACCTGTATCCCGGAATCGATCTGCGCTACGCGGGCGCGGGACGCAACCTGAAATCGGAGTTCCTGCTGGCGCCCGGCGCCGACGCCGCACGCATTCGAATGCGGTACGCGGGCGCGGAGGCTCCGCGGCTCGATCCCGACGGCTCGCTGGTGGTCCCCGTCGGCGGCATGGAAATGCGCGAGAACGCGCCCCTGATTTACCAGGAGGGGGCGGGAGGCCGGGAAATTGTCGAAGGCCAATTTGCGCTGTTCGATAACGGTATTGTCGGCTT
>JBDTPR010000133.1:0-12316 GCA_039932635.1 Candidatus Solibacter sp. | reverse complement strand
AGCGCGCACCTTTACCGTGCCCTCTTCCGTGCTGACGCAATTGCCCGCGACCGACACCGGTATCCTCTACGTGGCCTCCGGCGCATACACCACTTTCAATGCGCCTCTCAAGGCCGGTGGCAATATCGATGCCGGTGTTTTCACCAGCTTCGTAGGTATCGGCGCCACGCCCGCGTACCGCTAGCCTCCACTAACCTGTGTGGGGCAGGATGGTATCCTGCGCGCCGCTTGTTTACCGGCGCTCTTGGATACCCAGCCTGCCCCACATGCTCACGCAACCCGCCCCGCTATAATTAGGAAGAAGTGCGCCTGCCTCTACGCTTCGCCTGGAATAGTACCGCTTCGTACGTGGGGCTCCTCGCCGCCTCATTCGCCCTCGCTCTCTTCATCAGCTACATTTTCGGCCCCCAAATCAACGACTACGCCTACGACAGCATGTTCCGCGCGTATCGTCCCCCGAAGCCCGCGCGCTCCGAATCCGTCGTCCTCGCCATCGACGAACTCACCCTCATCGAATGCGGCGGTATCCGCGGCATCCGCACTCCCATCGCCCGCGCCTTACAAATCCTCGCCCCCGCCAAACCCAAAGCGGTGGCCATCGACGTAATCCTCGCCGACCGCAACGCCGCCGAAGATCCGGCGCTCGCCGCCGCCTTCCACGCCACCCGCAACCTCGTGCTCTCTACCGAGCTGATCGACAACGCCACGCAGTGGGAAGATCCGCGCCCCGAATTCGTCGAGGGCGCCCGCCTCGGCCACGTCTCCACTGCCATGGACCGCGATGGGCTTACCCGCTCCATCCTGATCGACCAGCACAACGCCCGCGTACAGCGCCGAGCCCTGGCGCTCGAAGCGTTCCTTCTCAGCCGCGGCGTCGATGTGCCGCGCGAAGATCTCGAATTCACCCAACTGCGCGGCGGACTCTCGCGCACCACTTTCCACGTTGGCAACACCGCCATCCCTATCCTCGTCAACTCGCGCGATCACCGCCGCATGATGCGCGTACGCTTCAACCCGCCCGACCTCACGGTGCCGCACGTTTCCATGAAGCGCCTGATCGACGACCCCTCCAGCGCCGCTCAATTTGCCGGCAAAGTCGTCTTCGTCGGCGTCACCGCCAACTCCGAAATCCACGACCGCCTGTTTACCCCCTTCGGCATGACGCCCGGTACCGAGATCAATGCCGCCGCCTTCGAAACCATGGCGCAAGGGACCTTCCTCACCGACGTCGGCACTCTCTGGGAGAACGTCAGCGCGCTGATTGTGCTCATCGCCATCGGTCTGGCCTTCCGCTACCTGCCCGGCTGGTGGGCCTATGGGGCCGGCTTCATCCTATTGGTGGGAGCCATGCTCACGCCCTACGTCTTTTTCCTTAACCACCGCGTCTTCCCGTTTGCGACCTCATTCTTCGTGGCGTGGTTCGGCACGCTCACCGCGGCGTCTTACTATCACCTGGTGGTGCGCCGCAACCTGCGCATCGAGCAGACGTCGCGCGAACGGTATCAGCAGGCCATGCACTTTGTTACCCACGAAATGCGTACGCCGCTCTCCGCCATTCAAGGGTCGAGCGAACTCATCTCGCGCTATGCTCTCACCGACGACAAGCGCAAGCAGATCGCCCTGCTCATCAACTCCGAATCCAAGCGCCTCGCCCGCATGGTCGAAATCTTCCTTAATGTGGAACGTCTTTCCGCCGGGCAGATGGAACTCAAACAGGAGGCCATCAGCATCAAGGACATGATGGAAGTCTGCCTGGAACGCGTGCGCCCCCTCGGCGACCGCAAACACATCGGCATCACACTGGACCCCATCCCCGGGGACTTCCTGGTTACCGGCGATCGCGAACTCCTGGAGTACGCTTGCTACAATTTACTTACTAATGCGGTGAAGTATTCACCCCAGAAGACCGAAGTCACCGCCTCCGCCTGGAAGGCCGACACCTCGATTCACATTGCGGTTAAAGATCAGGGGATCGGTATGGACCAAAAGGAAGTGAAGCAGATCTTCCAGAAGTTCTACCGCACGAAAAAGGCGGAAGAATCGGGTGAGGCGGGAACCGGAATCGGACTCTCCATCGTCCAACAGATCGTGGAGCAGCACGGGGGCCGCATCGAAGTCACCAGCCGGCCGGGAGCCGGGAGTTGCTTCACCGTGATCATGGCGGCCCGGGCGGCCGCGAACGGGTCCACGGCGGCATAACGAAATTTAATGCAGAAATTACTCTTAGTCGAAGACGATCCGAACCTGCAGTTCACCATACAGACTGCGCTCGAAGCGCAGGGGTATTCCGTGGACGCCGCGTCCACCACAGGGGACGCCATGGAGCGCCTGAACGAACAGGCCTACCCCATCGTCCTCACCGATATCTACATCGACGAACGCACCGGCCTCGACGTGCTCGAAGCCGCCAAACGCAAGGATCCGCTCTGCGCCGTCATCCTGATGACCGGGCGCGGCACCGTCGAAACCGTGCGGGCCGCTACCCGCGGCGGCGCCTTCGATTACATCGCCAAACCCTTCGACCTCGATACCCTCTTCGATGCCCTCACCCGCGCCGAGGCGTCGCGCAACGATACCGAGGCCGAAGCCGAAGAGGAGGAACTCCCGGAGAGCGTCATGATCGGCAGTTCCGCCGCCATGGTCGATATTTATAAGAAGGTGGTACGCGTCGCGCCCACCGATGCCACCGTCGTTATCGAGGGCGAAACCGGTACCGGTAAGGAACTGGTGGCGCGCATGATCCACAATTTGAGCAATCGCGAAAAGCAGCCCTTTGTGCCGGTGGATTGCGCGGCCATCGCGCCGTCGCTGCTCGAAAGCGAACTCTTCGGCGCCATGCGCGGCGCCTTTACCGGAGCCGACCGCGACCGCGTCGGCGTGTTTGAAGCCGCCAACCGCGGCACCGTCTTTCTGGACGAAATCGGCGAGATCGATAAGAGCTTCCAGGCCAACCTGCTGCGCTTTCTCCAGGAGAAGCAGATTCGGCCGCTGGGCGCTTCCCGGGCCAAGGATGTCGATGTGCGCGTCATCTGCGCCACCAATCGCGACCTGCAAAAGTTGGTGGACGAAGAGAAGTTCCGCGAGGACCTCTGGTATCGGCTGAATACTGTCCGCATCGTGATGCCGCCGCTGCGCGAGCGGCGCGACGATATCCCACTGCTGGCGCGCTTCTACGTGAACAAGTACAACGGACTCTACAACCGCGAGGTCAAGTTGATGGATTCCGGCGTGGCCGCCCTGCAGGATTATACCTGGCCCGGCAATGTCCGCCAACTGCAACACGTCATCGAGCGCCTCACCATCCTGGCCGACCGCATCGACCGCGACACCGTCTTCCACGCGCTCACCTCCATGGAGCAGCGCGAGAAGCCGGTTGACACCCTGGCCGATGTGCAGGAAGACAAAATCCGCGAAGTACTGGCCGCCACCGGCGGAAATAAAAGCAAAGCTGCGCAGATCCTCGGCATCGAACGCAAGACGCTCTACCGCAAACTGGAGCGGATGAAACTCTAACACTCACGCTCGCGATCTATGTCGATCATCGATATTCACAGCCATATTCTGCCCGCACTGGACGACGGCTCCAAGAGCCTCGAAGAATCGGTGGAGATGTTACGCCAGGCCGCCGCAGCGGGCACTACGGATATCGTCGCCAGCCCGCACGCCAACCAGGAATACGCGTTCGATCCCAGGATCGTCGAACAGAAGATAGGCGAGTTGCAGGCGGCGGTGGGCGACACACCGCGCATTCATTACGGCTGCGATTTCCACCTGACCCTGGAGAATATCGAGGACGCCCTGCGCCTTCCCGACAAATACTCCATCGATCATCGCGGGTACCTGCTGGTGGAGTTCTCGGATTTCCACATTCCCAAGGCGACGGGCGAATTGTTCGCCCGGATGATGAACGTGGGCCTGTACCCCATCATTACCCATCCGGAGCGCAATCAACTCCTGCAGCGCCGCATGCCGGAACTCGAGAGGTGGGTCGAGCAAGGTGTCTACCTGCAGGTGACCGCGCAATCGTTGATGGGGCGCTTCGGCAAAACGGCCAAGGGCTGTGCGCACGAACTGATGGGCCGCGGACTCGTCCACTTCCTGGCCAGCGACGCGCACGATACCAAGTGGCGCACCACACAGCTCGCTGAGCCCCGCCAGTATGTGGAACGGCGCTTCGGCACCGAAGTGGCGCTCCGCCTCTTCGAGGAGAATCCGCGTTCCGCCTTGGCGGGGGTGCCTCTAACGTTGGTCCCTCTGCCAGTCCGCCGCAAACCCTGGTACGCCTTCTGGTAAGTGCCTTGTGCGGCAGACTTTAGTCTGCGTACCGACTTCAGTCGGTACACCGGCCGAAGGCCGGAGGCTTCTCTAGCTTTCCTGCCCTAAGCCTTTACCAAGGTCCTGTTTCGCTCGGTGATGGGGACGAAATTGCGGACTGCTTCACCTGCGTAGACCTGGCGCGGACGCGCGATCTTGGTGTCGCCGTCCTGCAGCATTTCCTGCCACTGCGCCAGCCAGCCGACCGTGCGCGGGATGCCGAAGAGCACGGTGAACTGGTCGGGAGTGAAGCCCATCGCCTGATAGATGATGCCCGAGTAGAAATCGACATTCGGATAGAGCTTGCGCTTGATGAAGTACTCGTCATTTAGCGCGATCTTTTCGAGTTCGAGAGCGACATCGATCTTGGGATTGCGCCCCGTAACTTCGAAGACTTCCTCGGCGACCTGCTTGATGATGCGCGCCCGCGGATCGTAGTTCTTGTAGACGCGGTGGCCGAAGCCCATAAGTTTACGCTTGCCGTCTTTCACCTGCTGTATGAAGGCGGGGATGTTCTCGTTGCAGCCGATTTCGGCGAGCATGCGGAGTACTTCCTCATTGGCGCCGCCGTGAAGCGGGCCGGAGAGCGCCGCGATCGCAGCGGAGGCAGTGACAAAGGGGTCGGCATGCGAACTGCCGACTGCGCGCATGGCGCTGGTGCTGCAGTTCTGCTCGTGGTCGGCATGCAGGATGAACAGGACCTCAAGCGCGCGGGCGAGCACCGGGTTGGCGGCATATTTCGGCTCGGTGCGCTTCCAGAGCATATTCATGTAGTTCTTGGTGTAGCCGAGTTCCGGGTCAGGCGAGATAAAGGGCAGGCCGAGGCGATGGCGGTACGCGTAGGCGGCGAGGGTGGGCATCTTGCCGATGAGGCGGACGATCTGCTTGTGGCGCGACTTGGGGTCGGTGATATTCTTGGCTTCGGGGTAGAAGGTGGAGAGGGCGGCGACGGTGGAGATGAGGATGCCCATGGGGTGGGCGTCGTAGTGGAAGCCGTCCATGAACTTCTTGACGTTTTCGTGGGTGCAGGTGTGACGCATTACCTCGCACTGCCAATACTCGAGTTGGGTTTCGGTAGGCAGTTCGCCGTTGAGCAGGAGATAGGCGACTTCCAGGAAACTGCATCGGTCGGCGAGTTGCTCGATGGGGTAGCCGCGGTAGCGTAGGATGCCATTGTCGCCGTCCAGGTAGGTGATAGCGCTCTGGCAGGAGGCAGTGTTCATGAACGCCGGATCGTAGGTCATCAGGCCGAAATCGTCAGGCCCGGTCTTGATCTGGCGCAGATCCATGGCGCGGACGGTGCCGCGATAGATCGGAACGGTATACGACTGCTGCGTGCGATTGTCTGTAATGGTGAGGGTCTCGTTATCGTTCATGAAAAACCTCCAACTCGTCAGGCGGCATCATGCACGTTGGATTCCATACTGTAGTGTCTTAAATTGCAACACTTGGAGAGGCTTTTTGCCGGGTTTCGCGACGTCGCGCTATAATACAGGGGGTTTTCGCGCAAAGCGGGTGCGCGTCAACCCCCAAGTACGAAGCACGCCGAACGTAGTTGGCATATACTGTCCTGCATGAATCGTCGTCGATTTGTCACCTCTTCCCTGGCCACGACCTCCGGGGCCGCCGCGGTGGCGCTGAGCGGAGTCGCGCCACAGATTGCGCGCGCCGCCGGACAGCCCTCGTTGATGAAACTGGGCTGCCAGAGTGCGCCTACCAATGAAACTCATCTGAAGTACTTCGCGCGCTACGGTGTGCGCAATATCTGCGGCTACCCGACCATCGCCGACGGCCGGCTGTACGCCACGGTGGACGAACTGAAGTCGATGGTGGACCTGGCGGGGAAGAGCGGCATCTCGATCGATTGCCTGACGCCGCCGTTTCTACCATCCAGCCACATCGATAGGGAAAAGCACGGGGCGGTCATGCTGGCGCAGAGTCCGGAGCGCGACCGCGATATCGAGTCGATGCAGACGCTGATCCGCAATTGCGCGGCGGCGGGAATTCCATCGATTAAGTACAACATGAGCCTTCTGGGCGTGCTGCGGACGAGCCGCTCACCAGGTCGCGGGGATGCGATGTACAGCACGTGGAAGTTGAAGGAAGCGAAGCCAGAAACGCCGCTGACGCGCGCGGGGCAGGTGGACGGGGACGCATTCTGGGAGCGCATCACCTACTTCCTGGAGCGGGTGATCCCGGTGGCGGCGGAGAACAAGGTCCGCATGGCATGCCATCCCCACGATCCCGGGGTGCCGCCCGAAGGGTATCAGGGCATCAATCGCGTGCTGGGCACGATCGATGGGCTGAAGAAGTTCGTGACCATCAAGGAGAATGCTTACCACGGACTGAACTTCTGCCAGGGCACGGTCTCGGAGATGCTGAAGGACCCAGGGAAGGAAATCTACGATGTGATCCGGTATTTCGGGTCGCGGAAGAAGATCTTCAATGTGCATTTCCGGAATATTCGCGGGCACCGCGATGAGTTCGTGGAGACCTTCCCGGATGACGGCGATGTCGATTTCGTCAAGGCCTTCATGACGTACAAAGAGGTGGGCTACCCGTATCTGCTGATGCCCGATCACGTGCCCCAGGCTCCCGGGGATACCGGCGGACTGCAAAGTTTCGCGTTCTGCTACGGGTATATCCGGGCACTGATTCAGGCTGCGGATCGGATGGCGTAGCGCGATCGACAGTCCTACTCCTCGGAGGCGGCTTCGGCTTCTACAGCGGCTTCGGGGCCCGATTCTTCGGCCTGGTCGAGCATTTCCTCGGCTTCTTTGAGTTTGCCGCGGGGTACCCGGACTTCGAAACCGAGGTTCGGGTACTGCGCCGCGCCCACAATCATGGCGGGAATACCGTTGGATTCCATGACTCCGCGGATCATTTCGGCTTCCATCTCCGAATGAGTCCCTTCAGAACTCCACAGCGTGACCATGTCGAGGGCATGAGTCGTCAGCAACTCGTCTGAACCGGACTGTTGCTCTTCTTCACGTTCGGGATCTTGCGCCATGCCTTAGGATATCGCAGAATACTAACAGGAGCCTTCAAACCATGTCCGACGAACGCGCGGAACAGAACGAGTCCCAAAATCAGGGGTCCAGCAATATCGCCTGGTTCCTGACGGGCGCTTTCATGGGCGCCGCTGCGGCCATTCTCTATGCGCCCCAGAGCGGTAAGAATACCCGCAAGTACATCAGTGATAAGACTCAAATGGGCCGCGACGCGGTGGAAACGGCGGGTCAGGATATCGCCGAAGTTAGCAAGGATATGTTCGAGCGCGGTCGAAAACTGGTGGACGACGCGGCCGACCTGTTCGAACGCGGCCGCAAACTCGTCAAAGGTTAGAGTTGCTCTCGCCGGCAGCTTGCCACGCGCAACTGGGCGATTTCGCACTCACCCTGGTCCAGGACTCGGTCTATTGGTGGGACGGCGGAGCCATGTTCGGCGTCGTGCCCAAAGCGCTGTGGAGTCGCAAGAGTCAGGTGGATGAACTCAACCGGGTTCCACTCGGTCTGAACTGCTACGTGATCCGCACTGGCGACAACACCATCCTGATCGAGACCGGCGCTGGGGATAAGATGGACGCGCGCGGCCGGGAACGTGCCAAACTGCCGGCGGTGGTTGAGCCGCTGCCGGAAGTGATCGCGAGACACGGAATCGACCCGGAAAGCATCGACATCGTCATCAACAGTCATTTGCATTGGGACCACTGCAGCGGCAACACGGTAATGACTCCGCAAGGTGCGGTGGCGGCATTTCCGCGAGCCCAATACTTCGCCAGCCGGGGCGAATGGGAGCACGCCCACGAGCGCCTGGAACGCGATGGCGTCGCCTACATCGATGCCAACTACGATCCGCTGCTGGCCGTGGGCAAGTTGACGTTGGTGGAGGATGGCCACGAGGTCGTTCCCGGCGTGGCGATGCACCGGGCCAGCGGGCACAATCGCGACATGATGGTGATCACCGCCGCGAGCCGCGGCGAGACCTTCTGTTTCCTCTCCGACATGGTGCCCACCGCGGCCCATCTCCAGCCCACCTGGATTCCCGCGTTCGACCTGTACCCGCTTGAATCCATTGAGACCAAATATCGGTGGTTGGGGCGGATCGCGGAAGAGGGCTGGCTGTGCGGGTTTGCCCACGATCCCGAGGTTGCGTTCGCGCGCATCGGCGCCGATCCTAAGACCAGATTTGCTATCCGTTGACCGCCGGAAGCGTACAACTACATCCGCTATAATGAGCGGGTCAGAATACACTTGGCGTTTGCTTGCATGCAAAGATTCTTCCTGATTCCGCTGGTAGCGATTTCGCTCCTGCAATTGGCCGCCGTGGCGGCTAAGGCGCCGCAGAAGAAAGCCGCTACCAAAAAGAAGGCAGCGAAGAAACTTCCCTACAAGGCCAAAGTGCCCGGTGTCGATCCGACCATGGGCGACAACGTCGATGGTGACGATCTGACGATCCGTCGGGCCGCCGTGGCTTCGCTTGGGACCTTCGCGGGTTCGGTGGTTGTAGCGGACCCCTCGAACGGCCGGATTCTCACCATAGTCAATCAGAAGCTGGCGCTGAAGACGGGGTTCGTGCCGTGTTCGACGGTCAAGCTGGTGACTGCGCTGGCCGGGCTGACCGAGGGCTTGATCAGCAAAGACACCAACATTTTTATCAGCCGCTATGTCCGTTACAACCTGACGCAGGCGCTGGCTCGTTCCAACAATCAGTACTTCCATATTCTGGGCACGAGGCTGGGGTTCGATCGGGTGCATCACTACGCGGAAATGCTGGGGTTCGGCGAGAAAGCGGGGCTGGAAATTCCTGGTGAGCAGCCTGGCTTGCTGCCGCTCGAAGAGCCCCGGAACGGCGGGGTCGGCATGATGACCAGCTTCGGCACGGGCATCTCGATGACGCCCCTGGAACTGGCCGCTCTGCTGAGTGCGATCTCTAATGGCGGCACGATGTATTACCTGCAATATCCGCGCAGTCAGAATGAGGTGGATCGCTTCGCTGCCAAGGTCAAGCGTCCGCTGCAACTGGCTCCCACCGGGATCGAGGACATCAAATACGGCATGCGCGGGGCAGTGGATTTCGGGACCGCGCGGCGTGCCGGTTACGACGCGACCGAGCCCATCCTGGGGAAGACGGGTACGTGCACCGATTTTCAGACGGCCAGCCACATGGGATGGTTCGGGTCGTTCAATGAAGTGGGCGCGCACCGGCTGGTGGTGGTCGTGATGCTGACCGGCGGAAGGAATGTGAGCGGTCCGATTGCGGCGGGCGTGGCGGGCGGGATTTATAAACGACTCTCGGCGGAGCGGTACTTCGTGGCGGGGAGCGAGCCTGCCAAGAAGAAATCGGACTTGCCGGAGATTATTACCACGGTGCCGTGCTGCGGGATCGGGCACTAGGAAAGTCCGAGCCATCCGTGTGGGGCAGCCTTCAGGCTGCGCAGCGACTTCAGTCGGTACAGTCGGAGCGAAGCGCCGACCCTCTACTGGCGTCTGTGTTTCTCTTTTAGCCACGCGATCAGGGCGGCGGGGTCGTCGGAGATAATGCCGTCCACCTTGGCGTTGGCCAGGCGCTCCCATTCGTCCGGGGTGTTCACGGTCCAGGGAAGGACCTTCAGGCCGGCGGCGTGGGCTGCCTTCACCTGCTCTGGCGTGACCAGATTGGCCACGGGGGAGACGATCTGCGCGCCGGCTTCTTTGCCGATTTCCACGAAGTCCCTGGGGGTGCCGCTATAGAGGGCGGAGAGCTGAATTTCCGGCGCCAGTTTCTTCATGGCGAGGAGCGTGCGGAAATCGAAGCTCTGCAATACCACGCGCGATTCCAGATGATGCTTGCGGATGGCGGCAAGCACCATGCGCACGAACTCGTCGGGCGGAGGCGTGAGCTCGGAGCGGTTGGGAAAAATTTTGGTTTCGATATTGAAGAGGAATTTCCCTTTCGGGGCGAGCGCGAAGACCTCGTCGAGCGTGGGCATCTTCGTGCCTGCTACGGCCTGCTGTTTGGCGAATGCGGGGTTCTGTTTGGCGCCGCAATCCCACTGGCGCACCTCGGCCAACGTGAGTTGGTGGATCACGGCTTTTTCGGTGGGGCCGGTGCAGACGGGCGCGCGCAATTCCGGGTCGTGCGACACGACGAGGACGTTGTCCTTGGTGACGGCCATGTCGAGTTCGAGCGCGTCCACTCCGGCGGCGATGGCATACTCGAAGGCCGGCAAAGTGTTTTCGGGCCGCATGGCGCGGGCCCCGCGATGTCCGTGCACCTGGATCGTCTGACCCCACGCAGCGGCGGATACCATAGTCAAAAGAATTACCCTCTTCATCGCCCTTCAGTCTACACTTCGCGGCTTACATCTGGATGACACGGACTGTAGCCGAATGTTCATCGCATTGCAATCGCAGGTTTGCTTTGTGCGGCTATTCTGTGTGGCGATGAACCACTCGAAGATTTTGCTTGCGGCCAAGAGCGGTCGCGGATATGCTTTCGCAATGAAACCATGTCTGTTTCTGCTGCTTGCATCCGCGCCCTTGATGGCCCAGTTCGATACCGCGGAGGTCCTGGGCACGGTGCGCGACAACTCCGGCGCCGTGATCGCCCGCGCATCCATCACCTTGCTCAATGAGGGCACTGGTATTCAGAACAAGGCCGTCACCGGCGATGACGGCAACTATACATTCTCAAATGTGAAAATTGGTACATACACGGTTTCGGCTGAAGCTGCGGGATTCTCCAAGGCTGTCGCCAAAGGGGTTGTGGCGAACGTGAATGCGCGCCAGCGCGTGGACCTGGTGCTGCAGGTCGGCGCGGTCACGGAAACTGTCGAAGTGGCTGCCGCGGCCTCCGTGCTGGAAACCGACTCCAGTTCGCGCAGCCAGTTGATCAACACCAAGGGCGTGGTTGAATTGCCGATCAACGGGCGGTCGTATTCCGACCTCGCGCTGCTCACCACCGGAGTCGTGAAGGCGCCCTCTTACGCGGGCGGACGCGAAGGCGCCTTCATCGTCAACGGGCTGCGCAGCACTTACAACAACTACCTTTTGGATGGCGTGGATAACAACGCCTATGGCACCAGTAATCAGGGTTTCGCGAACCAGGTGGCGCAGCCTTCGCCGGACGCAGTGGCCGAATTCAAGGTGATCACGAATAATTACAGCGCGGAGTACGGGCGGTCGGGCGGCGCGACTATCGATGTGGCGATGCGCAGCGGGACCAACCGCCTGCACGGGACAGTGTACGAATTCCTGCGCAATACCGATCTGAACGCGGTGGGTTATATCTTCGGCACGCGCGCCGCCACCTTCAAGAAGCCGACTTTACAGCAGAATCAGTTTGGACTGACGGTGGGCGGGCCGATCGTCAAGAACCGCGTATTCTTCTTCGGAGACTACGAAGGATTCCGCAATTTGCAGCGCACCAACGCCTTCTCCAGCATTCCCACGCTGAATGACCGGCTGGGCATTCTGCCAGTGGCGGTGACGAATCCGCAGACGGGGGCGTTGTATCCCGCGAATACGCCGATCCCGTCCAACGCGATGACTCCCTTTGCGCGCAAGGTGCTGACTGAGTTGCCGGTTCCGAATGCCAGTACGACGCGCTCCAGTAACTTGCAGGTGCTCGCCTTGAATCGCACTTATACGGACAAGTACGACGCCAAGGTGGATGGCCAGATCAATCAGACGATGAGCGCCTTCCTGCGCTTCAGCCAGCGCAAGCTCAACAACTACAACCAGCCGGGAATCGATGGCCCGTCGGGCGGCGGCGGCAACGGCTTCATCCGCTCACTCAACCAGCAGGCCACGGCGGCCTATACGTGGACCGTCAGCCCGACCTCGATTCTGGAAGGCCGAATCGGCGTGAGCCGCACCGATGCCGGCAAGACTCCGCCGTACATCGGCGGCGCCAGCATGCTCGAGCAATATGGAATTACCGGCCTGCCTACCTCGGAGATCACGGGTGGACTTACCCCGCAGACGCTTTCGGGCTTCACCCAACTCGGACGCCAGGCTAC